>CAJXJE010000029.1 GCA_913054215.1 uncultured Candidatus Peregrinibacteria bacterium
CACAGGTTAAAGCTTGCACATCTTTCCAGTAGCACCTAAAAAGGGAATGGGATGTTCATATGAAGGTTGATCTGTACATATCCATTTGTGTTTACCCCACATATCGATTCCAGGAAAATTTGGATCATTTAGCGGCATATCAAGTCCATCGCAATCACTCTGCCCATTAGGACATTCAGTACATGTACACCCTTTATACGCACACAAAAAATTATCCATGGCAGTCGTCTGGTAAGAAGGTGGTGAGCTAATAGTAGGTCCACTGCCTTGATCTTCACAGCTCCAAATTATACATTCCCAAGGGTCCCAATAACATTCTCCTTCCTGGAGAGTTCCTTCTACGCCACCGAGATTTCCACAGTTATTAGCTGGACCAGCTGAGTAGATAATGACATCTGTACCACCATCGCCTGTGTAGCAAGTATTGAAAGGAACGGGTATAGGAACAGTCACTAACCCCCCCACAAGAACACTCCCTCGACTACCAGACATCTCTTGTAAGCCCACAGAAAATCCGACTGCCATCCCTAGGAGAACGAAGAGTGAAGTGCCTTTAATGAAATTAGCGGATAATATCATCCAAAATAATTGTACTCTTGGCTTTACACCATTAAAAACTCTTTATGTTGCCAAGTAAAAAAAATCCAGTGCTATATAAGGAGTAACAATCTAAACAAAACCCCCTCCTGTTACAGAGGGGGTTTACTTTTCTATGCGTTAGCTTTTAAGTTCATCTTTGCTTCCCATATCCGCTCGGCAAGCGGAGGGAGAGGGTCAGGGTTTTATATTGATGAGGGAATCGTCATTACCAATATTCATGTTATCGGAGGATACGGCAGATACTATCGTATTTTTATCACCGATACCGGCGGAGGATTTGACCCCACGTGCTACAACATGCATATTCGCAGATTTCATTGCTTCAGTTAGTTTACGAGCAAGATCAACCTGCAACTTCGCAACATCCAAAGGAGTTTGTTGATCCGGGTTTCTGGGAACATAAAAGTGTACGAGGAACTCTCTAGACATAGAACAATATTATGCCACATAAAAGCATTTGTCACTATTTTCCGTGGTGCCTTTTATGTACCTCCTTCAATTGAGGATTCGTCACATGCGTATAGATCTGTGTCGTTGAAAGGTCTTTATGACCGAGCATCTCTTGAACAGACCGAAGATCTGCACCATTTCGCAGAAGATCCGTCGCAAATGAATGCCTTAACGTGTGTGGCGAAGGATTCGACATAATCCCGGCTGCTCGTGCATACTTCTTAACGACGTTATAGATAGAAATCCGCGACAGACGAAAGTTTTCACCAGGTGGTAACTCTTTATTCGCTTTCTCAAAGTTGCGAATAAACAGGGGAGTCAGGTGGTCTAACCGGATCTCGAGATATCTCTTAAGGCACTCAGCCGCTTTCTCAGAGACAAACACGACACGGATCTTCCCCCGCTTACCACGGACAGAGATCTCAAGGGTAGTAAAGTTTAAGTCATCAGTGTTTAAGCCACGAAGCTCTGCAAGTCGAAGCCCCGTGGAGAAAAACAGTTCCAAGATCGCCTTATCACGCTTACCCACCTTGGTACTGATGTCCGGAGCATCGAGTAACCGATCAAGTTCCTCACGAAACAGCACTTTCACCTTCCGAGGGTCTTCTTTGAACCGCGTAATACGGTCTGGAGGGTACACATCCATCTCTTCTTCGATAATAAGATACTTCAGGAACGCTCGAACGATGGTTAAGTGGTGATTTTTGGTTCTGATAGCGAGTTCTCCATCAGCTCTTGTTCTGTAACTGTGTAATGCGGACTTATACATCCTCATTGTCGCTTTAGACACCTCAGCAGGGGAGGAAACACCCCCGAGTTCTATGTACATATTCAGGGACTGTCTATAAGTAGAGATAGTCAGAGGGGATTTGTTTTCTTCTGCTTTAAGGAACACTAAGTATCTATCAATTGCGGTGCACAGTTCGTTTTCCGCTACAGCTTGCCGCTTACCTGTTGGGGGAGAGTTATCCACAATTTATCCTACTTATCATAATGCATTTTATGTTAACTACCTATTGACATTGTAAAGCGTTCAGCGATTTGTAGATTGAATACCAAATTTATAGGTAATTCGGAAAATTGATGCAAAGTATTCTTACTATCCCCCGAAATACGTACTACCAATATGACCACTTCCGTGTACTTGTACCCGAGATACTTCTCGGCTTTACGCACTGTACCGCTGTGTGACTACACCCCCCCCTACCCCACCGGTATGGGTGAACGATTGAACACATTTTTTGTTCTATCTCAATAATACAATTCTCTCAAATCGGCTAATAGATAAAGAATTTGGCATCTTAGAACACATTCGCGTTCTAAGCGTTTTGAGTACTTTTCAGGGGAAAACCCCTTCAGGCTAGCCATTTTCACGTATGCTTTTGGTATGGAGATCCCCCAACACATCCTCGATGGTGATGGAGCAGCGAAAGCGGTGTATCTTGCTTCGCTCATGTGCCCCGAAGTTCAGGTAACATTCGGTACTGATCAAAGGTTTACCTTTGGGGAAATTGCTTCTTTGATGTCACAAAATAGTGGCGTAGGAGCACTGGTAAATGATCGAGTAGATGAACTGATGGAATAAATACGTGTTCCTACTACCTCATCACCGGTTCTATAACGATGCTTGTCGGGATAGACGGTAGATACCGATTCCAAAACGGCCACACGAAAACTTCTGCTCTTTTGACTTCTGGATAGTTAGTGACAATGCGCTCGGCGTCATCTTTATGAAGCCCCGTCACATTGTCGCGAACTTTTTTGGCAAAGACCGCTCCCGTCGGCGACAGCGGATCTAAAATATGTTGCACGGTACCAGACAAGTCCACCGTCAGCTTGATCCATGAGAAGTCATCTTCGTAATCGATAACGTGAGCAACAAGACGCGAAAGATCCAAAGTATGTTCAAGAAGCCTCTTGCCATCACCAACATGCGTCCTGAGTTCACGACTCAGCATGTTTAAGACTCCCTGCGTGTCATACGCATACATGGTGTAGATGATACTTCCTTCTATAGGCACACTTTTTATAGGAAAACCCATAAATTGAGTGGGCATAACAAAGTCCACGTACTCTACCATAGTCAACTCTTCGTAGTGCAGCAGTTCTATAAACATTTCATCACTTGCTACATTGAGTATATCTCGCTGCTCATTAACGAGTCTCTTCGCCTCCGCAAGTAACTCTGTTTTGATCTGCTTTTTACCAATCGTTAGATCATTTTCTGAGAGTACGGTGCGATATTCACTGTGGCCTCCCTCGCCCTCCTGCGTATTGACGGCATACACCAGTTGCTGCTCATCATACGAAAGCCCGGGCAAGTACCACTTAAGATCTGCAGGCACATTCCCACGCTCTCCGACAATCTCTCCGTACAAGTCCTCGGGTTCTGCTTCTGCCATAACAAGCACCTCATCGAGAGGTTCTATCTTGATGGAGTCTCGAAGCCGAAAGGTCATACCCGCTTGGTTACGCACTCGAGTACCCGTTTTCAACCAATAGATTTCATCGGAGTGGTTGATGACATTCATTGTCGTAGTGGCATTCTTCCCGATGAACTCACGACTGATTTGGTCGAACGTAATCGTACGATCGATGCGTACAGTGATCTCTATAAGATCCATCACCCGTACACGCTTCGGCAGATCTACCACTGCACCAGATTGTGCCAAGAAGATGTTTGCCGTCTGAGAGATGGTATCTTCTCGGGGCCACACCGTAATCGTTGCAGACGGAAGCAGCCGAAAGATAACGAACAGGAAGAGAAATGTACTCACGCCCATCAGTGCCCATATACGCAGCTTCGGAAGACTGAGTAGTCCCATCGATTGTAATCGAGACCTCAGCTGTTGCCGCCAGATATGTGGCTGAAATTCTCGAAGCGCGTCGTCGAGCTGATCACTATCACGGAGGAATTTTTTTAGATCCGCCACAGACTCAATAACACGGATACCCTTCGACCGTGCTCCGCGTACAAGAATCGTATTTTTAGAAGCAATGCGCAGACGCGTAGAGAACTTCTTACACACACTCATCATGCGCTTTCTGGCTTCTTTCTCTTTAGTCAGCTGAAGTTCTAACTCCGAAAACACCACCAGAATCTCCCCCTTTGTTTCCGTGATACGACGCTCAAACGACGCAAGGGATTCCCCTTGGTCGGGAAAGAGCACAGTGATGTTAGAAGAGGAATGCATACAGACGACTTTAACCCATCAAAGCCTCCAAAGCCGGAAGCTTCTTTCCGGAGATAAAGTCTAACATAGCACCACCCGCTGTGCTGACAAACGTATAGGCATCTAGGGAATATCCATAACGCTCATGAAAATCGAGTGTATCTCCTCCTCCAATGATACTCGTTGCCCCCCTCGCCGTCGCATCTCGGATGGCATCGGCAATAGCTTTCGTTCCAGCAGCAAACTTGCCTACCTCAAACATACCCATCGGGCCATTCCAGAGAATAGTCTTAGAAGCAGCGATGATTTGTACGTAATGAGCAATGGTCCGAGGCCCTATATCAAACATCGCTACCCCATCGGGGATAGCATCAACGTCTACTTCGGATATTTCACCAGATGGATCTACAGCACACACACCATCTACAGGAAGATGAATCTTCGCATTTTCAATACTGCTACTTTCTGCGAGAATCTCTTCCCCCTTCGCAACGAACTCTTCATCCACCTTACTGGTGCCTACATCTTTACCAGATGCGAGCAGCATCGTATTGGCAACGCCTCCACCCACAAGAATGTCGTCACCTTGATCCAGGAACTGATGGATGACGGGGATTTTAGTCTCCATCTTCAGCCCAGAAATAATAAGGGTAACTGGTTGAACTGGAGTTTTGGTTATTTTTGAGAGGCCTTCGACTTCTTGCTGTACATTCAGACCCATATATTTTTCACCTATAAACTTCGGCACGGAGGTCATCGACGCATGGTCGCGATGGCAATTGGTAAAGGCATCATTCACATAGACATCAGCAAGTGATGCAAGTGTCTTGCCCAGTGCATCTCGCTCGGACTCATCTTCGCTCTTCTCTGCTCTTTCAAAACGCAAGTTTTCGAGAAGGAGTACCTCCCCCGCTTTGAGTGTAGCTGACATTGCTATAGCATCCTCTCCATCACACTTGTCGGCAAATGGTACTTTCACCCCCAAAAGCGTTTGTAACACGGGGACTAGCGGCTTCTGTGAAAACTCGGGGTTGGGCTCTCCTTTTGGCCTCCCCTGATGCGCTATTAAAATAAGGGAAGCACCATGATCTAAAATGTACTTCATCGTTGGTACCACTGCATCAATACGGGTAGTGTCGTGTACCTTGCCATCTTCTATCGGTACGTCAAACCCTGCTCTAAGGAGTACCTTTTTGCCTTCGAGATTTGCTTGGTTAAGTGTGGGTAGTTGCATGGTCTTATTGTGGTGATTATGTGTTCAGATGCAAGTACAGAATCCTTTACAGGATTCCGAAGTGGATAGTGCAAAACGGAAAGCAGAAAATATACTTTAATGCTTTTATTTTCAATTTCCATTTTCCATTTTCCACTTCTGGCCCTCCCCTACCCTTTTGCAAACCACAAGGCCCATATTTCTTCTCTACTTTGCCCGGCGCATCCTGTCATTTCTCCGCTAGTATTCGCCACAAAGTCCACTCTCCCCTCCCTTGCTGCTGAGGCATCTAGGTGGTCGAGTAATGGAATTATGGCTTTGCTTAGCGCTTTTCCTACAATATATCCTCGGCGATCAAAGTGAAACATCTCGCTAAGACGCTCCGGGAGCTCGTCTGCTTTCGTTGGATAGTTATCCATAAATGCATCGATCCCCTCCTCACGGAATCTCGCATTCCACCAACGCTTCTCCTCAGAAACATTATCGACAGTTCCAATAATGCCAAACAGCTGCCGGTCGGGATTTATTCGGGGTTTTGTCATGCTATCATTCTACTGATGAATATCGTGATAATCCCAGCAATTGCCTTCGCAATTTCCGTCATCCTCCACAGGGTGGCTTTAACAGATTTTGTTAAACTCAAGCTCTTGGATAACCCCGAGAAGTACGGAATGAAACGCAGGGCTCTCCCCTACCCCACAGGGATACTCTCTGTACTTACCTTCCTTGTAATCTTTGCGTACCTTGCACCGTGGACTGCACAATCTGCAGGAATCTTTGGCGGCATATTATTGCTTGCGCTTATTAGCTTTATCGATGACCGAAAAGGCATCGACCCGAAGCTCCGACTACTTATCCAAGCACTCGTCGCATTTGCGATCTTTGCTACGGGATCTCGCATCTACACATTAACAAATCCTTTCGCAGTTGAGGGGATACTAAAGCTCGATACGATCGATATTCCGTCGAGTCTGTTTGGACCACTACCACTGCTCAGTGGAGTATTCACCATCTTTTGGTTGATGCTCTGTATGAATGCCCTCAACTGGTTCGATGGAATCCCGGGGCAAGTAAGTACACTCAGCACGATTGGATTCTTAGTCATTGGAGCACTCGCACTCAGTAGCAGAGTAGAACAACCGGAACTCGCCCTTATTGCATTCATTCTCGCAGGTATAAGCGCTGCAGGGCTTCTGTTTGATTTTCCACCGAACAAAGTGCTGATGGGAGATACCGGCGCAATGTTTTTTGGGCTGATGCTTGGAGTCCTGACACTCTACGCAGGAGGAAAAGTCGCCACAGCATTCCTTGTACTGGGTGTTCCGCTTATTGATGTCTTCCTGGTAATCATGCGGAGAGTATCCAAAGGTGCAAACCCTATGCGGGGAAACACTACAGACGAACATCTGCATCACAGGTTGCTGAGCAAAGGCTGGAGCGAGAGAAAAGTGATCGGTCTGACGGCAGGGCTCGGGACCCTCTTTGGCATAACTGCACTGTTCCTCTCAACAGGAGAAAAGATGATTGCTGCCGGTATACTACTTCTGATTATGTTAGGATTATCGAAATACTCTCAAGAAAGGATCCATGAAAAATCATGATCGGGGATTTCCGGAGTCTTAGCCCTGTGCGCCAACCGTTCTATTACTTTTTGAATTCGTACACACTCTGCAACATTTTCACGTGCTGCTTCAGAAAGTTGCCTCTCTTTAGAGACTTGCCACTTTCCATCGTCATTCTGCGCAGCAAGCCCCCATTCCGAAAGAAGCTTCCCGGAAATACGCGCATAATCCTTTGATGTATACACTCCTGCATGTTGTGCACAATCAGAGAATGCAGCGAACAAGAGACCAGGCTCCAGAACACTGTTAGTATCAGCACGTACTTCTTGCATGAGGTGAGCAGGCATTTGCACCTGTTGGCGCATCATTTCAACAATAGCAGATGTCATTCCATCAGGATCTATATCCAAAGCAGTCTTTACAAAACTACTATACATTTTTGCATGCATTGCTTCGTCCCCAGCAATAACTTTACAGGACTTTGCAATCAGGGGTGCCCCTGCTTCTTGAGCACGCTTTGCAACATTAGCGTGCGAAACCTGTGTAGCAATTTCTTGAAAAGAGGTGTAGTAAAATACTCTATACGGATCATTTTGTGTACCAATATCCATACCGCTATCAATCAACATATGCTTCGAGCGTTCGTAGGCATCCATATTAAATGCCCCTGACATAAAGAGCATTCTATCCAAAAGAGTACCGTGACGCTCTTCTTCTGCAGACCACTCACGAATCCACTTCTGTAAATTACTTTCGTAGCCATCAGGCATTCCTTGGATAGCTGTAAGAAAATTTGTATACGTAGGAAGAGCCTCTTCCGTAAGAGTATCTCCGACCAAAACTATTTGAACCTCTCGAGAAAGCAACCTCATCTCACGAGCAATCTCTGTATGATCGTTATGACCAACTATAGACGACGGTGTCCAAACCTTTTGGTGACCATGATTTCTTGTAAGGGTAGTCCAAGGAATTGCACCACTTTGCAGGCGGCTTTCAATTTCTTTCATAGAATCTACCTGATCTGTAAAAAGCTCTTTCACAAACTTATTATAGAGATCACAAAAAAAATGACTAATTTTTACCGCTCAAACTTCATCGGTCTTGATATAATATTAAGCGGCATCACTTTAATCACCACAGTACGACGTCCTCTGGGGAGCATG
>CAJXJE010000030.1 GCA_913054215.1 uncultured Candidatus Peregrinibacteria bacterium
CGAAGAGAGAAAATTCTATTTGATAGGAAAGCAGTGTCAGCGGTATATAGAGCTCTGGGTCGAATGTGGTGAATGCGGCTGAGATGTTTTTGAAGGTCAACCCTTGAGCAATAGGATTCTTGGTAATCAGCAACGTATCATCATGTGCTTGAAAGTCATTACCCAGAGAAGGGGCATATGCCAAAGCCGTGATGGTGGCCAGGGAAATAACCAGTTTTCGCATGTACAGATTGTACGATATTTTGCCCTAGAATGGCCAATATTGATTAAAATCATAAAAAACGGTATAATAGAGTGAAATGACAAATACCAAAAGGATACTAGTTGTCGATGATGATGAAGCTCTGTGCACTGCATTAGAGGCAAAGTTCGGCAATAAAGGGTACGAAGTCACTATTTGCAAAGATGGCGTGGAGTGCATGGAAATTCTTAAAAAAGAAAAATTCGATGCTATCTTGACTGATTTACACATGCCGAATTTAGATGGATTTGGTGTTCTAGAACAGAGGGGAGAGACAGTAAACGCTGATGCTCCTCTGTATATTATTACGAATCTCGGAAGTGACCAGTATTGTGAGAAGGCTATGGATTTGGGAGCTAAAAAGTGTTTTGTAAAATCACTCGTCACACTGCGTGATGTTGTAGAGATGGTACACCGAGAAATTACCTAATTACTGTAAGAGCGTTGTAAACTCCTCTTCGCTGAGTACGTCTATGCCGAGCTCTTTTGCTTTATCGTATTTGCTTCCAGGATCTTCCCCCGCAAGGACGTAATCCGTCTTTTTGCTTACAGAAGAGCTTACCTTCCCTCCACGATCTTTGATCATCTTCTTAGCTTCTTCTCGGCCAAGAGAGGGGAGCGTCCCCGTAAGAACAAAGATCTTTCCAGTGAGAGTCTGTGGTGCGTAACTCCCTTCTAGTTGTACGGCAATGACTCCCGCATTTTCAAATTTATGGAGCAGGGCTCGGTTGTCTTCTTCGGCTATCCAGCTACACAGTGACTCAGCCACCACTCCTCCAATACCATCAATCACAGAAAGATCTTCTGTAGTTTGTGCCTGCAAGGTGATTGCAATGTCTGCCATGGTAATACCGTTGATCTTTACAGAAGTTTTTTCTGCTCCAAAGAGTGTTGCCTGCACCCCCATCGATTGGTCCTTTTCGATGGTCAATTCACTCTTTGGCCACTTAAGTCTCTGTGCCAAAATCTCTGCAGTTTCTCTACCGATATGACGAATGCCAAGGGCAAACAGAAACCGATCTAGAGGTACATGTTTTGCGCCCTCTATAGCCGAAAGTACGTTCTCTGTCTTCTTCTCTTTAAACAGCGGTAGCCCGATAAGTACGTCATACGTGAGATAGAAAATATCTGCTGCATCGGAGACGAGTTCTTGTTCCAACAGCTCATCAATGGTTTCTTTACCAAACCCTTCGATGTTAAACGCATATCGTGATACCAAATGTTCAATTTTTTCTTGGCGCACTGCACCGCAATTATTATTCGGACAACGGTGTACTGCTTCACCCTCTGGTCGTATCAACTCTCCATCACAACTAGGGCAGTGGTGTGGAAAGTAAAAAGCACGCGAGTTGTCTGGTCGAAGATTGGTCATCACTTTCACAACTTCTGGAATAATATCTCCTGCTTTCTGGACGACAACCGTGTCGCCTATGCGCACATCCAGCCGCTCAATTTCATCTGCATTATGCAGTGTTGCTCTGGTCACAGTTGTCCCTGCTAGGGCCGTTGGACTCAGGTGTGCAACAGGAGTTATGGCTCCAGTTCGCCCTACTTGCAATTGAATATCCAAAATCTGTGCTGTTTTTTGTTCTGCGGGGAACTTATAAGCGCGGGCCCAACGCGGAGCCTTAGCAGTCGAACCGAGATCTCGCTGCCGCTGTTTACTGTTTACTTTAATGACAATGCCATCGATGTCGTACGGAAGATTGTCTCTCTTCTTTTGAAAATTGTCGTACATTGTTTCGATGTCTTTCAAACTCTTTAAAAGTTTCAGTTCGGTATTTATGGGAATGCCACAGCTTTGAATAAATTCCATCAACTCTTGTTGCGTCTCGATACCCAGTGCATCAGTCGTCTCTTTTCCAAGTTCATAACAAAAGATGGCGAGCTTTCTTCCTGCAGCAACTTTGGGGTCCAATTGCCGTAAACTCCCTGCTGCTGCATTACGTGGATTAGCGAACTTTTCGGCTTCCTCTAGGGCTGAATTCAATTCATCTAATGCAGATTTAGGCATGTAGACCTCTCCAGAAACTTCGATGAACTGCGGTCCATCTTTACGACCTGTCGTAAACGATAAGGGAACAGATTCAATCGTTTTGACGGAGTGGGTGACATCTTCTCCTTGAATTCCGTTACCTCTTGTCACTGCTCGCAACAGTGCATAGTGACTGCCACTGCGCTCATAGATCAGTGTGACATTTAGCCCATCAATTTTCAGTTCTGTGAGAAAAGCAAAATCAACATTCTCTTTTCCAAGTGCACGTTCCATTTGATCGATCCAGTCCAGTAGCTCCTCATGGGAAAAGGCATCAGTAAGCGATTCTTTTGGGGTAAGGTGTGCAATTTTAGGCAGTCTTCCATCCAGCGGGGCCCCGACGCGTTGCGTAGGAGAGTCTGGTGTAATAATTTCTGGGTGCTCTTTTTCCAGTGCAATCAATTCTTGTTTCAGTGCATCACGTACATCTTCGGATGCCTCCTCTTTATCGTCGATGAAGTACGCTTTATTCAATCTCCAGATTTCATCACGGAGTTTTTCAGCACGGTTCTGTATATCAGAAATACTCATATTTTGATTATACCCATTGCTCTACAATACAGATATGAATTTGAAGAGTACGTTGCAGCAACTGGTGGTCATCGTTTTTATAGCCGCTACGGTATCTGGCATGAGCTACACACTCTTTCGGTATAAACTCCCAGGCGTACCGCGCAGTTTACGGCAATGGAGTTATGGAATGATGGCACCGTATCAGACCTATAGAACGCATAATGAAGGACTAACGGCAGAGGGAAAACGTGCAGATGGCCTGTGGGCAATCATCAACATGGATGCATACCTCCCCTTTATTAGAGGGGAGCGTGCTATGCGATCATACCTCCTGACGTTCCGTGCACAGGGAGACCAAGTACTTGATCAAAAGTATCGAGAGTTTGCACATCATATTGCGCGACTTGAATCTGATCGGGGAAGACCGTGGGATGAAATCCGACTGACAATACAGGAGTGGCCGATGTCTCCTGCGGGGTATGAGTATCTTCGACATGATCCATTTATCGAAAGCACATTCCTCGTTCAGATTCCATGAAGCAAAAAATGCATCCTTGGGATAGCTTTTGGCACCGCAGCGTGCCACCACATGCACTGGCGTTTACACGCATTGCACTTGGGCTCTATCTCCTCGTATATGCAGGGCTCTACCTACCGCATCTGGGCATGCTCTTTTCCAATGAAGGACTCGTGATGCCCCTCTATCTTGATCGATTTCCTGCATTCAGCTTTTTCTTGTCACCCCCGTCGCCCCCAGTAGTTCACATCATCTATGCACTATACATGCTCTGTATGGTCGGCATAACGCTCGGATTCTGGTTCCACCTCTCCACATTTGGAACACTCCTCGGCAGTTTGTACATTTGGCAACTGCAGTTACATGGATTTGCGACATCCTACAATCGTATTCTTCTTCTCTGCTTGATTGTTATATTCTTTAGTGGAGCACACCGCACGTTCTCACTCGACCAACGCAAGCGCAGCGGATCATTCTTTGATTGGGAACCTATCAGCATCTTGCCGCAGCGACTTATCACATTGCAGATTACTGCAACATTTCTCGGTGTTGCTTTGCAAAAACTATGGTTGCCACACTGGCAGAGCGGGGAAATACTTGCGTATTCGTACATCAGTCGTTGGGCTACTCCCGTAGCCAGATGGTATGCGCAACTTCCACTGACACTGCGGCATTACGATAGTGTGGTGTGGGTGGTAAAAATTCTTGAAATCCTATGCGCAGTTACTATTTGGATTCCGCGCTTGCGCATAGTGTCTATCCTCTTTCTTTCTTCATTTTTAGTCCTGGTTGGTGTGATGCTTTCTATCTGGTGGTTTGTATTCATCATTCCTGCATTTGTGATGTTTTATAGGCCTGAAGACGTACTTTTGTGGTTTCATAAACAGTGGGGAGATCGTATTTCCAAAGATCCAGTAAAACTTACAAAATAACGCAATAATACATTTTTGCAATTTGACAGTTGCATTCTGCTGAAAATCAATCAATATCACCGCCATGATGACACTTGTAGATATCAAAGAGCAGCTGGAAGCTATCGATCACAAAATTATCAATTTGCTAGAAGAGAGAACACACCTGTGTTCAGGTCACTATCTTGGTTCAGATGAAGAGGTGGAAATCCTTTCCCTTTGGCTAGAGGAAGCCGCTGAAAAGGGACTCGACGATGTCAGGATGGAGAAGATCGCAAAATTAGTGATCACTATGTGCAGAGACTCCGCAGAATAGGAGAAAACGGCATTTTGAGATATAACAAGAGGCTGAGTTCTGTTGCAAATACCATCTTCAATAAGGCTGCCAAAGCGGGAGCTTCCGACGTGCATATTGCCGTGGGCAGCCCAATTATCTTTCGTATCAATGGCGAGCTGCAACATCAAGGGAAGCAAAAGAATACGGTGACTAAAGTTGAATCATTTATCAGAGGTGTATTAGGTGGCAACGGAGTATAAAAAATTTAAAGAACGCAAAGAACTCGACGCGAGTTACAGCACAGCGAATGGAGTGCGATTGCGTATCAACTGTCACTACAAGAGGGGAAACCCGAGCTTGTCTGCACGTATCATTCCTAACATAGTGCCAAAGCTCGAAGATATTGGCCTTGAGGAACTGGAGTATCTTTGTGATGAGACCGACGGACTCATACTCTTTATCGGACCAACTGGTGCAGGAAAATCCACATCACTCGCTGCAATGGTTCAACACATTGCTCTACATAAGGGTGGAAACATTGTTACATTAGAAGACCCTATCGAGTTTATCTTTACCAGCGAGAAAGGTCTGATACGACAGCGGCAACTTGGTACAGATTTTCATGAGTTCCCTGCAGCGCTTCGTGGCGTACTACGCCAAGACCCAAACATTATTGTGGTAGGAGAAATGCGCGACCTTGAGACTATTGCTGCAGCCCTAACTCTTGCAGAGACAGGGCACCTCGTCTTTGCCACATTGCACACGCCAAACGCTGTACAAACGGTAGACCGTATTGTGGACGTTTTCCCGCCTTTTCAGCAGCAGCAGATCCGTACGCAGCCTTTCCCTCTCTCTTCGTGCCATCGTCGCGCAGAGGCTAGTACCGTGCGTTCACGGAGGTCGTATCGCCCAGCGCGAGGTACTGATCAACACTACTGCCGTTGCAAACATCATCCGAGATAACCGCGCACAGGAGCTAAAATCTGTTCTTCAGACTGGTTGTGATACCGGAATGTGCACGTTTGCGAAGCATGCCAAAGAGCTGCTTCGGGATGGGCAAATAGATAAAGAGACCTATGAATGGACGAAGTAGTGGGGTGAGGTAAGTTGTTCCAAATCAATTCTATTACTCTCCAGCCTCAGTCGGTTCTAGTATCCATTTCAAATCATTCCTAGTAGAAAGGCGATTATGGAATATCACGGGGAACTGTGCCTCGCATCCTCTTAAGATTGTGAAAGTACTGTAGGAATCAGCGCCAAAGTATTGTGCTGCATAGTCTGAATTCATTTTTGGATGAAATTGGCGACAACTGAATATATCTATCATTCCCCGCCTGGAGTCCTTTAGAAAATGCCCTTGCACTAGTGAAGTTTCGATTAGCTGAGCAAATGAAAGCCCTTGAGTATCTCCTGCCCCATTGAAGTCGCCTGTTATAGGGTCATCATACGGCGCAGCATTAATTCCCACACATAATTCTTTAAAGTACGTTGCTACATGATGGGGGTCATTGATTTTTTCTGGATCACAGTCGAATAGGTCAATGTAGGTAAATTGACCCCACGCAGCGTGTTCTGCAAATGCACTGTTGACTTGCACTGTACTCATTGATGTTAGCTGATTGACCGGTGGCGTTTCTACTTGAGACCAACGCGTGTTAGGCTTTGCGGTGTCCTGGACATTATTTACATGAGGTTTTTCATTTGGAACTCCACGCATTATGGTGAGGGTTTGAGCTGATTGTGCTTTGTAAAATTCTCGTGTCAATCTTTCGACTATAGAAGGGTCAAAATCGCCTTCTTGCAGTACATCCACACATGCGAGGCGAGGATGTGTTGGACAGTGCCCCTGTATAAGACCTCTATTGAGCATTTGTGCAAATGATGGCCCATGAATACGCGGGTCAGGATTTGGGTCACCACCAAAGTTTGCAATAAGCAACTCTCCATCTGGTTTACCTCCTAAAGCATCACAAAGCTGGCCTGCAAAATCTTCATTTGCTGCTAAATTAGATAGCCTTTCTTGGTCACAGCCATGAGCATCGATCAGAGTATACTGGCTGAGAGGGACGGTGGAGGAAGGCGGTTTTAACAAGAGAGTAGGCTGTAAGAGCAGTACAGTACATTATAATTAAAATTTGTCAATTTTTAACCTAGTTGGATTCAGCAGTATTTACCTCTTCCCAGTCGATTCGATCTAGATCTATGCCATTTTCGGTAAATACCACTCCTAGTGCTCGTAAATCTTCAAAATTTCGTAGATTCATATCTCTCATAGCCTCCATATCACCTCTGAATTTCGCAGCCCACTCTTGTTTATCTGTTGCAGTGGCATAATCTGGAGCAAACACTTGTATGCGGACTTCTTCTCTTTTCGAAGCGGCATCTATGTGAGCATTTACTTCCTCTCGCATCTGATCAGGGGTTTTGTCAGCAAGGTAGCCAATATCGTAGTCTTTGTATCCTACCATCTTTTCCCATCCATGTTCGAAGGTGTTTCTTGAGGCAGGATTAGATTTAAGACTCCTCAGAACGCTCATAACTACATAGCCCATATGCATCATTCTATCCCCCTCTGGCATAGGACATTTTTTTGGGTCTCCATGCTGGAAACTAAGCATATTACCTTTGATAACAGGAAGAAACGGGTAGCGACTGCAATCCTTGGGTTTGATGTCCACCTCACCATCACATCGCCCGGTAGTACACGTTATGAGTTGTACACCTTTGTGTGTTCCTACCTCTGCGAGGTGATCAGCATTTTTTGGTGAAGCCATTTCACCAGGTTCTGTAATAATAGAATTACCATCTCCTATGTTCTCACCGGGGTTTATACTGCAGCATATATAGTTACAACCAGCACTCAGTTGATTGCCTTTAGAATCAAAAGAACCATAGGCTGAGTCGTGGCATGAGGGGACTCCACCAGTATATGATCCTGTAGTACATCCTTTACACCCATGGCCTTCCATAAGTGCATAAATCCTGCTTGTCGGATCATCATCTCCTATATTTTGGAGAATAGGAAGTTCAATAGGAGATTGAGTAGGCACATGTCTAGAGTCACTTGGCAGATCTTCGCTAGGCTTAGACATAAAGCATACAATGGGCAGTAGACGCCGAGTCTACTATTCTTGTCACCATAAAGCAAGGTTACTTTTAGCAGCTTTACACATATATAAGTTGAAGCATAGCAGCACTTGTAGCGTGGTAGATTGTAAGAAATTATGCTATAATAGTTCGAAATGACAAAAACCCAAATAGACAATCAACAGGATACTAAAAAGAGTGCTATGGCCTCTCAGACTTTGGGATTTGGTGTTGCACTGATCGCTGTCATTATCGTAGTTGGAGTTTCTTGGGTGCTGTACCGACACACAGTAAATTTGATGACACAAAATCTTCATCATCGTTTGGAAGCCATCGTTCGTACTGCTGCTGTACAGTTTGATGCTCGAGATTTAGATCAACTACAAAAAGAGTCGGATTACCTCAAGCCTGAGTGGAATAGGGTGGTGAATCAACTGATAAAAATTCGTGAGAACAATGATGATATTGTTTTCGCATACATTCTACGTAAACGAGCAGATGACCCAACACAAATGGATTTTGTAGCAGATTCGCATTCGTTGGATCCGTATGCAAAA
>CAJXJE010000031.1 GCA_913054215.1 uncultured Candidatus Peregrinibacteria bacterium
GGCGACCACCGAGATCTACACTCTTTCCCTACACGACGCTCTTCCGATCTAATCGTACGATCTCTCTTCTATGTTCCGTACAACTAGGATCTTTGATAAGAAAGGTTGATAGTTGCTTACCTTGATTCCAGTTTTTGGGGAGTAGGATTGCTTCCATGGGAACTATTTTGTATCTTCCTCTTCGACCACTTCCCCATCGACAACCTTCTCACCTGCATCTTCTGCTGCCGAGTTGGTCTCTTCTGGCTTCTCCGCCGCTGCTTCGTAGACGATCTTGCCGATTTCTTGTGCTTCTGTGGCAAGCTCTTCTGTAGCAGTCTTCAAATCCTCTACGGACGCATCATCTTTGCCCATAAGGTCTTTGAGGTCAGAGATCTTGAGGTTGATCTTCTTTTTGAGGTCGTCGCCTATTTTGGCATCGTGCTCTCGCATCTGCTTCTCGAGGTTAAACACAAGTGCATCTGCGTTATTACGTGCATCAACGAGCTCTTTCTTCTGTTTATCCTCCTCTGCGTGTGTCTCTGCATCTTTACGCATGTTCTCGATCTCCTCATCAGAAAGTCCCGTAGACCCTTGGATAGTGATGTGCTGTTCTTTTCCTGTACCTTTATCAGCAGCTTTCACACTGAGGATTCCATTGGTATCAATATCAAAGGATACTTCTATTTGTGGAAGTCCACGAGGCGCAGGGGCAATCCCATCAAGTATGAAACGACCGAGCGACTTGTTATCTCCAGCCATCTCTCGCTCTCCTTGGACAACATGGATCTCTACGGATGGTTGATTATCTGCTGCTGTAGAGAAGATTTGGCTTTTAGAAGTTGGAATCTTCGTGTTGCGCTCAATAAGCTTTGTGGCCACACCTCCAAGAGTTTCAAGTCCAAAACTTAAGGGGGTAACATCAACAAGAACGATATCTTTATCGATATCTCCACTCATAATTCCTGCTTGAATCGCTGCGCCAATAGCCACTACCTCGTCGGGGTTTACTCCTTGGTGAGGATCTTTACCAAAGAGTTCCTTTACCGTCTTCTGTACAGAAGGCATACGCGTCATTCCTCCAACGAGAACTACTTCATCAATATCACTCTTGGAAAGTCCTGCGTCTTTAAGTGCTGCTTCGCATGGCTTGATCGTTTTCTTCACAAGGTCAGCTACCAGACCCTCAAGTTTTGCACGACTAAGTTTCATGGATAGGTGCTTTGGGCCGCTATCATCAGCAGTAATAAATGGCAGGCTAATCTCTGTCTCTGTTTGTGAACTGAGTTCAATCTTTGCCTTTTCCGCTGCTTCTTTGAGACGCTGCAAAGCAATATCATCTTTGGAAAGATCAATACCTTGATCCTTTTTGAATTCATCAAGAATCCACAGAATGATTTCTGAGTCGAAGTCATCACCACCCAGCTGTGTATCTCCACTAGTAGCGAGTACTTCAAATACACCATCGGCCATATCAAGTATAGATACATCAAATGTACCTCCTCCAAGGTCGTACACTACGATCTTATGCTCATTACCCTTATCAAGTCCGTACGCAACAGCAGCGGCCGTTGGTTCATTAATGATACGTTCAACTTCAAGTCCCGCAATCTTTCCAGCTTCCTTAGTTGCCTGGCGTTGCGAATCATCAAAATACGCAGGAACGGTGATAACTGCTTTAGTTACCGTTGTTCCTAGATACGCTTCTGCATCTTTCTTGAGTTTTTGGAGTACTTTTGCACTAATTTCCTGGGGCAGCATTTCTTTTCCATCAACGACGATAACAGCGAGTTCACCCTTACCAGCTTTAACGGTAAAGGGCATCTGATCTGCTTCTTTCTTTAATTCCTTGTAGCGACGACCAATAAACCTCTTCGCGGAGAATATCGTTTTATCGTGGTTGGTAACTGCCTGCCTTTTTGCGGCAATACCTACAAGTACCTCATCTCCTTTATACCCAACAACAGACGGTGTTGTACGGTTGCCTTCTGCATTAGGAATTATGACAGGCTCTCCGCCTTCAATGACAGCCATACAGCTGTTTGTTGTTCCCAAATCGATACCAATGATCTTTGACATAGTAATTGCTGAAAAGTATAAATTAGCACTCGGGATTATAGAGTGCCAACCCTAAGAGGTCAACGGAATTTTAGCGGAAAAAGACCGGTTTCCCTATACTACGCGCATGTTTCTAGATGAAGCAGATATTACCGTTACAGGCGGTTCCGGCGGAAATGGCTGCGTCTCCTGGCGTCAGGAGAAGTACATAGCCAGAGGAGGACCAGATGGTGGGAATGGAGGGAATGGAGGGTCTGTCTATATTCAGGCGGATCCGAACACCGATACCCTGTCCGATTTTCGCTCCGTAAAGAACTTTAAAGCAGAGCATGGGAGCCGCGGTGAGGGGCAAAATAAGTATGGAAAGGCCGGGAATGACCTGCTGCTTGTCGTTCCACCAGGGACTCTTGTAAGAGAGAACGGAGATGTTATCGCGGACCTTAAAGAAACGGGTGATGAAATCCTGATTCTCCGAGGAGGCCGCGGTGGATATGGAAACGCACACTTTAAGGGTCCAACTCGTCAGCGTCCAGACTTTGCAGAAAAGGGAGAGCCTGGTGAGAAGAAGGAAATCTCATTGGAGCTTAAGCTTGTTGCAGATGTCGGAATCATTGGATACCCCAGTGTTGGAAAATCTACATTGATCTCTGTTATCTCTGCAGCCAAACCGAAGATTGCTGACTATCCATTCACCACACTTGTCCCAAACCTTGGTGTTGTAGACGTTGGTGAGCGTTCGTTTGTTGTGTGCGATGTTCCGGGTCTTATCGAGAAGGCATCCGAAGGAAAGGGTTTAGGGCATCAGTTCTTAAAACACATTGAACGCTGTGGAGTACTACTCCATATGCTCGATCTTTCTCGGGCAATGGTAGATGGAGAGATAGACGCTACGAAGTTGATTGATGATTATCAGAAGATACGCAAAGAGTTAGAACTCTATTCGCAGACTCTCGGAGACAAGCAAGAGATCGTCGTTATCAACAAAGTAGACCTGACGACAGAAGATCTACAGCCCCTTCTCAATGAACTTAAAGATGCAGGCATAGAAGTACATTCAACTATCTCCGCTGCAGCACACATGGGTATACAAGATCTTACCAAGCATCTACTACCAATAGCTCTTACTGAGCGCGAGAATGTTCCAGAAGAAGAGCCTGCAAAAGTCGTGCTTCGCCCTGATATCGATAGTGGACATATGGGTGCCTACAAAATTACTACTGATGAAGATGGAACCATCCGCATTACCGGTAAGCGTATTGAGCAGTTTACAGCCATGACGGAATTCGCAAATGAAGGTGCTATCTTACGGTTTAAAGACGTTCTCGACAAAATAGGACTGGGTAAGGCTATTGTCCGAGAGAGGAAGGATTCTGGAGCCGCTGTATTCATTGGCAAGATTTCCGTGGACGCATACATCTAAAATTGGTACATTCTTGCAGCTGAATCACCGTGGCCCTTAGCTTCAGTTGCCTAGGGTCACGAAGTGACCCGTAATATAATGGAACTGTGCTCGTTGCACCCGATCATTACATCATAGTAATCAAAATGGCCCGGTAGCTCAGTTGGTAGAGCACTCGATTGAAGCTCGAGGTGTCAACAGTTCGAACCTGTTCTGGGCCACCATCTACAACTTCCCAAACAACTCCCTATAAATCTGATAATGCTTTTGGAGTGAACTAATGCTCACCCATTCATCTTTACTATGTAAGCCTCCTCCTTTTGGACCATACAGAAATGCAGGGATACCACGCTCAGAGAAATACCGCGCATCGGTACCACCATGCTCTCGCTTGTATCCGATAGATGTTCCGAGGACTTCCTCCGCAACTTCTTTATACAGCATTACCATCGGATGATCCTCTGGAGTGCTGAGTGGACTTGCAGCTAAGATTTCTTTGATCTCACATCCTTCTGGGAGCACTGCGGATACTTTTGCAATTGCCTCATCTGCAGAGGAACACACTTCTGCTGGGAAGCGAATATCAAGCCCGCATGTCACATGATCATCTATCTGATTTCTAGCTCTACTTCCTTTAAGAGTAGTAGGAGATACGGTCATCTGCCAGTCATCATGACCCCCTGGTGGAAACGATGCTTGAATCTTTAACAGAGCCTCGGCGAGGACCCACGTGGGGTTTTCCGTATCCCATGGATACGCTCCATGCCCTCCTTTTCCATGACAAATAAGCTCAGACCAGGCTACTCCTTTGTGCTGGCACACAATCCCAATGTCATTGCTATCTGGCGTAAAGGCTACGGGAGCCTTAACCACTCCGGTATCGAGTAAGTGCGGGATCGTATTTCCTGCGACCTCTTCATCGGTCGTTATCAGGATACTTATAGGAGGGACAGTCCCCTCTTTGACTGCGTCTCTATACACCATGAGGAATGGTAAAATATTCCCTTTCATATCACAGGTTCCCCTTCCCTTTGCGATGTCATCATCTAAAGAAAGATCAAACATATTGTCTGTCGAAGGAACAACGTCGCAGTGTGCAAAAATAAGTAACTTCGAGTCATCTTGAGGTAGAAAAACCCAAGGAGAACCTTCAAAATCTCCTCTTTGAATGTTATCGACATTGGTACTAAGGAATGTGCTTACGATCCAATCTAAACATTTCATTTTCTGAATCGGCTCAGAGTCTGTGGATTTAAATCCTATAAAGACTTTTAAAAGATCCAGCAGTTCGCCTTTTTCACAGGAATTGGTGCGCATAAATGTAGTTATAGAAGTATTGCCAAATTAGTCAATTTATTGTATAATAACAGTCGAACAAACACACAAATATGAAGCAATTTCTTAAAAGCCACCGACGAAGTATAGCAGCCGCAATGGGGGTTTTGACAATGGCTTCTTTAGTTTCCTACAACCACACCTCTACCCTCGCGATGGACCTCAATAGCGGCTGGCTCGCTACGGTTTCTTCGAACCGATCTTTTCAACGGATGCAAAGAAAGAAATATGAGTCACAACCAAACCACAGGATTGCACAGAGGCTGCAACAACGTCTTCGACGCAGAGGGAGTCGGGCAGTCCCAAGTATCAATGTGCTTGCTAAGGCCGTCGCTTCTAGGCAGGCCCTTTTACGCAAGCATATCTCTGTCACCTTCTTGACGGAAGAAGACGAGGATCACACGGTATGGGATGTGTCTGCCTCTCGATATCCGCTCTGGATTCGTCCTTCATTTACGATGAAAAACGCTAAGTTTGTGATCAATCCAGACCAAATTAGGCAGGACTTTTCTGATGGAAATATCATCACGGTAGACCCTCCAGTCCATGCAATCCTCAGGAGTATTACCTTCAAGGAAAACGAGAAGTCTGTTTCCAGAGCGAACATTGAGGGTACAGCTCGTGCTGGATATCTTCCAGACGTCGATTTGATAGCGAGTTCCATCGCAAAAGCATTTCACTCAGATCTTACTGAGATGTCCATAGTTCTAGAAAAAGAGGAAGGTCGTATCATTAACATGACAGACTTAGATCTCGGTAACCTAAGGCTGTGGTCTACCGGTAAGTCTAATTATCGTGGCTCTACATATTCAAGAGCACATAACGTCGAGAAGGCTCTCAACAAGCATGTGCAAAATACCGTCGTTGCTCCGGGTGACACCTATTCATTCAATTCAACATTGGACGGTCCCGTAAGTATTGCAAACGGTTGGAGAATGGCAAAAATTATTGTAAATGGTGGTGATTTGGAACTTGCACCTGGTGGAGGCATATGTCAGGCATCTACTACTGTATTCCGCGCTATAGTCAATGGGGGATTTCCCGTTGTAGACCGCAGAGCTCATAGTATTTACGTGAGCTACTACAAAAAGCATGGGGTAGGTATTGATGCCACTATCTATCCTGGAAGTCAGGACCTTGTCTTTACCAATGACACAGACAACTATCTTGTCATACAGTCCTACAGCGAAGGTTCCGATGCGTTCGTAAATATTTTCGGTACTCCCGATGGAAGAACTGTAGCACTCGAGGGTCCTTACTTTGCTTCAACAGCTCCACAAGGGTTTACCTATAGAGGAAGAGGTATACACAGAAATGAAATTGTGTGGATACAGCGCATTGACTATCCTTCAGGTGAAAGTCGTGAATATCAAATAGGATCTCGGTACAAAACACTCCCCGAATCCGTTGCACGTGAATTTAAAGTGGAAGAAACCGTGTTTACATCAGCACCACTTGCCCAATTAAGCAACTAAGAGATACACTCTGTGCGCATGTATCTGCGTACACTCCTTGTCGTTACCCTTTGTATAGGACTCAACTCCTCTCTTTGTACTGGAGGAATATTTGCAGTTACCGCTGCAGTTGCAGATCAAATTGTCTTTTCTCAGGATGAAAGTGGTCCCATGTCCTATGGATCCATAGGTATTTTAAGTTGCAAAAGCAATACGCGAGAAAAAAGTGGAGTGGTATCTGTTGATTTTGGTGGCTGTAAGAATGCTTCCACGTGTTTCACCCAAGCAAATTCCATTCTCGAAGATCGACTAATCCCATTCTTTGCCTTTGTTTCTGACAGTATTGCTCTACATTCCATCAGCTTTGAAGTTAATCGCACAGAGCCAAAACGTACTCTACTTGCACGTGCAGGCCCTCTCTATCAACAATCTACATCACAGGTTCACAGCCTACTCAAGTTAGAGTGAAAGATTGTTGACCTTAAGCAATATTTCGTTTAAATTTTTCTACTATTTCCGTAACTTATTTTTATTATGGCAGATTCATCTAATGCACAGTGGTTCGGTATCTCTATGGTTCTCGTTGGAGTCATCGTTGGATACGGAGTCGCTACTAGTTCTACCGGCGGCATGCCTATGGATGCCCCAACAGCAGCAGCAGTTAAACCTACTCCAACTGCAGCTCCTACCCCACCTCCAGCTCCGATGGCAAAGGACGTAAAGCCCGTTGACTTTGATCGCGACCACATTCGTGGAAACCGCGATGCACCAATTGCTCTTATTGAATACTCTGACGCCGAATGTCCTTTCTGTGGACGTCACCACCCAACAGCTCAGGCGCTTATCGATGGTAACGATAACGTCATGTGGGTGTACCGACACTTCCCTCTTGGATTCCACCAAAATGCTACTCCACTCGCAGAAGCATCTGAGTGTGTCTGGGAACAAGGAGGAGACGACGCCTTCTGGACATTTACAGATATGATCTTCGAGAAAGGTGCAGACGCATCCAATATCTCAGAGTACGCAGACGCTTCTGGTGTAGATGGCGCCCAGGTTCAAAAATGCGTAGACGATGGTACCTACGCACAGTATGTACAAGATGACATGGCTAGCGGAAGTGCTGGTGGTGTTTCTGGTACTCCTGGAAACATTGTTATTAACATCAAGACAGGCGACGCACGCCTTGTTTCTGGTGCTCAGCCTCTCAGTGCATTCGAGGCCGCTGTTGCCGATCTTATGTAAATTTGCTAGAGTGTGATGAAAAGGACGGTTCTGCCGTCCTTTTCTTATTGTGCAATCTGCGCGAGCATCGGTATACTACAAACCTCTTATGAAGAACAGTTTTCTACTACTTGCGGCATCCACACTTGCTCTTACGGCATGTGGGCTTGTGGAAGTAGACTATGATCAGCCCAAAGAAGAACTCGATGCAATTATCGAAGATGTTCCTGTACGAGAGACCAAAAATGTAACCTATACAGGTGTCGTACAGCCTGCAGGCATCAGTGTCTATAATCAAGGCACACACCGGCTCGTACTGCCTGGAGGTAAGTTTGTTCTTCTTGAAGGTGAGGATCTCGATTTGAATGGCTATGTTAATGAGGAAGTACAGATCTTTGGAGCGCTAAGGCCGACTAAAGAAGCTGGAGGCATGATTATGCGTGTAGAGCGCATTGAGCTTATTGCAAAGGAGGAAGAACTCGAGGAAGAGTTACCACCAAGTGAAGATGAGCCAGAAGCTGCTGAGGAGCCCAAAGAACCTACAGAAGAACCCGGTGAAGAGTCCGCAGATCCAGAAGAAACTGAACCAGAAGT
>CAJXJE010000032.1 GCA_913054215.1 uncultured Candidatus Peregrinibacteria bacterium
GTTGCATTGCGATATGCATTCACATATTCTGAGCACTCATGAAAAAAACAGATGATGCAGCACCGGTAACAAGAGGGGATCTAGAAAATCTCTGGAAGCGCATTGCAAAACACGTATCGTGTGAAGTACATGATCTTCGCTTACATTATGATATTGTCTCAGAAAATATGTTGCAGGATTTTAATGGAGCATTTGGTGATCGACTCTCACAGAATGCTGACGAGATACAAGGGGTAAAGGCAAGAGTTGGTGCTATAGAGCGTAGGCTACGATTTTCAGGGAGATAATATGAACAACGAAACAGCCCTCATTTTCTCTTGGCTCAATGTCCTCACTAAAAAGCGTTACGACATGCTCGTCGAAAAGTTTGGCTCACTCGATGAGGCTTTGCAGAATATCGATCAAACTCTCCTTAGTGCACTTGGCTGCCAAGAGGAAACGGTCTTTAAGATCCTTAATAGAATGGATGAATGTGATCCCGAAGCATATCAAGCAGAACTCGCCAAGCGTGATATTAATCTGATCACCATCGAAGATCCGCAGTATCCAGCAAGGCTTTTACAGATCGCAGACCCTCCGGTTTTTCTCTATTACAAGGGCTCTATAGATATCATCAATGAGCCGACCATTGCATGTGTGGGTAAACGAGAGATGAGTACGTATGGAGAGCGCGTCGTCGATCTGTTCATCCCAGCATTCATCAGAGGGGGAATGATCACCGTGAGTGGTCTTGCCACTGGTATCGATGCTGCGGTGGCGAAAGAGACATTACGAGCGGGCGGAAAGACTGTTGCCGTGGTCGGTCATGGTCTTGCAGATATTTATCCATCCGCAAATCGCGGTCTTGCAAAAGAGATCATCGAACAGGGTGGGCTTATCCTCAGTGAGTTTCCGTTAGACCAGCCTGCAGATAAGTTCACGTTCCCAGCGCGTAATCGCATTATTGCAGGGCTATCACTTGGCACTGTGGTGATGGAAGCTGGAGAGGGTAGTGGTGCGTGTATAACCGCAGAGCTTGCCTTGGACTACGGGCGTGAAGTGTTTGCAGTTCCTGGCCAGGTATTCGACGAACATTATGTTGGATGCCATCAATTAATCTCCAAGGGACAGGCGAAACTGGTCGCAACTCCACAAGAGGTGATGGCGGAGATTGGTATCATCTCTTCGGATACAGAGTCTGCATCAAGTACTAAAGAATATGAAGCTGCAGATACAGAAGAAGAAAGCATCCTCAAGGTACTGACCACAATGCCACAATCCACATCAGAACTTGTAGAAAAGGCACAGCTGGATGCATCTATCATCAATGCAAAACTGACGATGCTTGAACTTGGAGGTATTGCAAAGAACGTAGGGAATGGCATGTGGGTGCGTCTATGATATAGTACGAAACGCATTACCCCCTGCTCTATGACTGAATCTCTTGGAACACTCCTCAAAGGAAGTTTGCACTTCTGTAAGACGCATGCACGCCCGATATTGATTGCGTCGGTTGTCTTTGGTGTATTGATGTTTAGTGTGCAAAAAGTATTAGAAGTGAAGATCACTACTAGTATGGAAAACACCTTTGGCGATGTTGAACAAATGCAAGAAATCTCTAATCGTATAGAGAAGGGAGATGAAGAGGCATTTCAGGAAATGATGATGATGATGGGAATGATGGGGGAGGACGGAGAGATGTCTGAAGAAAGAGTAGCCAAAGCGGCGTTAGGTCTTTGGAAGGGCATGCTGCCACTATTTACACTGTTCTTCGTAGCCATGATACTGATTTCCCTCATAAGTACCGCATTCTATTTAACGTTGGCCATAGAGGGGTCGCAGGACTTTATGACAACATTGCGCCGTGTTCCCAGCCTTATGCTGCCCTTGCTTGGGGTATGGGTCTGGAGTTTCCTTCGTTCCTTTGCGTGGATTCCTGTAATTGGCATTCTGATCGCCGTAATCATTGGGCCTCGTCTTACGCTGAGTAGCGTAATCCTCGTAAAGGAGAAGAAGGGCGTCATGGAAAGTGTGAAAGAAAGCTATATCCGTACGCGTGGCTATTGGGGGAAGATCGTTAGCAATGGGTTTGTAGCAACGCTGCTCGTCATGATAGTGATGCTGATCTTGACTCTAGGAGTTGGCCTGCTCGGCAGCATGTCTATGACTGCTGCAGCGATAGTAGGATCGGTCATCCAGAGTGCTATGACAGCGTTTGGCGCTATCTTTGTCGTGAGGCTCAGCAATACTATTTCCGATCATCCTCTGCAGCCCGCAGCACCGGTGACACCATAATCTTCGTATTAAAAAACACCTGTCGCAGAGAGAGGTGTTTTTAATATCTACCTATTGCGGCAACGTCTCAAGAAAAGCGTTGAGATCGGGGTTTGTTGTATCAAAAGCAGCATGTCCAGTTTCTGGTAGCTCGTCTGCAGTGTTTTTCATCTTGAATCCGTCTACTCCTGGCATAGATGTGTGGGGGAAAATACGTATTTATCATAGGTAGCTTTCTTAAGAACACAATCGAAATCCTTATTTTGTGAGTTTGGATGCTGCATCAACGATCTCCTGAAACGCCTCGGGCTTTAGGGATGCTCCGCCTACTAAACCTCCATCGATATCTGGTTGCGACAGAAGTGCCTCAGCATTGTCAGGTTTCATTGACCCACCGTACAGTATTCTTGTCACGCTGCGACGGTCTTTTGGGAGCAAACTTCTGATGAGTGCATGCATGTTCTGGGCATCGTCTGGGGTTGCTGCAGGAGTGTCTGGGTCACCCCTAGAGATAGCCCATACAGGCTCATAGGCGATCGTAATATCAGATTCCAAAGGCAGAGGAGCCATCATCTCTTTGAGCACCTCCTCAGTCTTTCCTGCCTGCTTCTGTTCTAGTGTTTCGCCGATACACACAATGGGATGCAGACCATATTCCAGGGCTGCTGTGACTTGGGCTGCGACCTCCTCACTGGTTTCGCTGTGTTCACCTCTTCTATCGCTGTGCCCGCACAGACAATAGATACTTCCGAGATCTTTGCACATCTTCAGGCTGATATCACCCGTGTGCGCGCCGTGTTCCTCTATGTGTCCAAACTGTGGCCCAGAGATAATCTTGGCTTTAATACAGCGCTCTAGATCCAAATAGGTGGGAAATACCACTACATCAATATCTGCGTGGGCCTGATATGGAGAACCAGGATCAAACGCACCACCTGGGGCACTATTCATTTTCCAATTGCCGGCTATGAGATATTTTCGCATGTGGGTTGAGTATAGAGAGGAAAAAGAGGTTGGTGAATAGTCATTAGTCAATTGTCATTCGTGATTAGTACCTATTGACCAGTGACCAATGACTCGCCTTGGTTCATCATATAAATTCCACTATCATTCGGGTATGACAACGCCAGAACGTATCGTCCTTGCAGCAGACCATGCTGGTTTCGATCTGAAAGAAGCCATCAAAGCCTATCTCACTGATAAGGGGATTGATACGATTGATGTCCAACCAGAACTTGTTGAGGAGGATGACTACCCTGAAATCGTCCGAAAAGGATGTGCTGCCGTACTAGAATATGACTGTACAGGTATTGTCTTTGGTGGCAGTGGCAATGGAGAGGCGATGGCAGCGAACAAAGTGACGGGCATTCGTTGTGCGCTTTGTTATAGTAAAGAAACGGCTCAGCTTGCACGTGCACATAATAATGCCAATGTTATGAGTCTTGGTGGTAGAATGATAGACGTTGAACTTGCCAAAGACCTCGTGGACATTTTTCTGACAACAGACTTTGAAGGCGAACGTCATAAGCGTCGCATTGATGACTTAGAAACTTCTGTATGAGCACTTCGGACATTATCATCACGCCCTCTATTCTCTGTGCAAACCTCTCGTGCTTGCAAGCAGAGGTCGACACTGTTGCCAGTGCTGATTGGCTTCAGGCAGACGTAATGGACGGGCACTTTGTGCCAAACCTGAGCTTTGGTGCAGCAGTCATTAAGGATCTTAAAACAGATCTCCCACTAGATATTCACTTGATGGTGACCAACCCCGCAGATCGTATACAGGAATTTTTGGATTTGAACGTCGCGAATATCACCTTTCATGCAGAGGTAGTCTCGAGTACAAAAGATCGAAAGGAGCTCATCGAAAACATTCACGCCGGCGGAGCAAAAGCGGGGATAGCATTAAACCCGGAGACCGCATTAGATAGAGTAGGAGATGTACTCAAAGATATTGATCTCCTCCTCATTATGTCTGTGCACCCAGGTTTTGGGGGTCAAGGATTTATAGACCATGTCTTAAGCCAGGTACAGACTGCGCGTTCTGCGTTTCCAGACCTCATGATTCAGATGGACGGAGGTATCAATGATACTACGGCAAAAAAATGCATTGATGCAGGGGCAAATAATCTCGTATCTGGGAGCTTTATTTTTGGTTCAAAGAACCGTACAATGGCCATCGAAACCCTTCGTTGCCTATGAGATTTCTTATACCACTTTTCGGCTTAGCAGTACTTCTTTCTGCCTGTTCTTTTACGCCGAAAGGGGGGGATGATGGTGCGCAGAAAATTGGCCTTGTTGGTCCAGATGGAACGGCTATTTCTGTCACAGTAGAAATCGCGGATGATCCTCAAGAGCGATCTCAAGGATTGATGTATAGAAAATCACTACTTCCTGATCATGGGATGCTCTTTATATTCACTACGGCAGAGCCGCTCACGTTCTGGATGAAGAATACCGTAATACCACTCGACATCATCTTCTTTAATCCGCAAGGAAACGTCATCGGTAGTGATTCTATGGTGCCATGCACAGAAGATCCCTGTCTCAGATACACTTCATCTGGGCCTGCAACACTTGCTCTAGAAGTGAACAAAGGCTTTATAGAAGAGCATGGAATTGGACCGGGTTGGCGTATCGCTTTGCCGGCTGATTATTAGTCGAACATATCGATGAGCCTAAGGCTCATTTAGGTGTATTTACCTCTGAGCTCATTATTTTGGGTGAATTGGCCTTGAGGATCATTGAGGGTCTGGTGCAGATCTGAGGCTCATTTACCACAGCAAAATCTGTGGGGAAACCCTAGGGGAACCACATTATTGAACAAATTATTTATTCAATAAACTATCATCATATTACACCTGAAAATCGGCCAAATTTTGCACCATTCTCGATGGGATATCGGTGTCTTCTGGGATGATGAAATCCGTTCCAGTGACTCGCTCAAAGAGCTCGATATACTTGGCACCGAGCATCAATCTAACCTCGTCGGTGATCTCGGGCCAGGTGGATTTATCCCCATATTCGAAGCCCTTTTCCCGGAGCCATAATCGGAAGAATTCCTTGTCCAGACTCTCCGGTTCTTTCCCCTTTTCAAACCGCTCTTGATACGAATCTGCAAGCCAAAAACGCGAGGAATCTGGTGTATGCACCTCGTCTGCAATGGTGAGAACGCCCTGTTCGTCGTATCCCATCTCATATTTGGTATCTACTAGGATCAAACCCCGCTCTAGAGCCAATTCTTGCCCTCTACGGAATACTGCAAAGGCCTTTTCTTTGATCTCTGTCCATTGCTCTGGTGTGGACAAATTCTGCTCGAATATGCCATTTTCATCAATTAATTCATCATCCTCACCTTTCGTTGTTGGTGTAGAAATGATGTCATCAAACTTCTGATTCTTTACCATTCCCTCAGGAAGCGTGTTTCCGCAGTATTCTCGCACTCCTTCGTTGTAGTTTGTCCATACGGCTGTCTTGCTAGAACCCGTTAAATAGGCTCGAATGACAATCTCTACAGGGATCATATCCAAATCTTTGACCACCATGACATTGGGATCTGGATTTTCTAGAACCTGCGTTGCCATGATGTCTCCAATTTGGTCGAACCACCACTGGCTGATCTGGTTCAAAACTTGCCCTTTTAGCGGAATAGTAGTCCAGTTAATATCAAAGGCAGATTGCCGGTCTGTAGCGACGAGAAATCGTCTCTTTTGCTCTTTTTGGAAGTATACATCACGCACTTTTCCGCCATATCGCTCTCCTAAACCCTGTAGATCAGTGGTTTCGAGGGTTGTAGCGAGAAATGGCTCTAATGCGGAGGCGGTAGCAGCAGTGATCATGGGACTTCATAATAGGCAAATACTAGGGCTATTGCAACGGTGAGCTCGGGCTCATCAGACCCCAATGGCGAATTGAGAATATAGCTCAAATCTGCTATAATCAGATGATAGTCCAAACAAACACCGGAATGAGCCTGAGGCTCATCTTCCAACATAAACACTAAAGGATGACAGTAGATATTACACACCTCCTCCCGGGATCCCTCGACCAACTGCAATCTGCAGTATCTGGTTTCTCCGGAGAGGGATCGTTGGTGCATTTTTCGAAGGACGAACGCAAAGATTGGATCGAGAAGATTCTAGATCGATTCGATTACGACCGACTCTCCCGAGAAGACAAGGGTGCTGTTCGTCAGTATATCCAAAATGAGACAGGATACTCTCGAGCACAGACGGCGAGACTCATAAAATCCAGTCTGACTACCATTGCAGATCGCAAGCTGTTTGCTGCAACACTAGTTCCTGAGCATATCGGTGCTGGCGAAGCCTTCACGCTGTTTGCCAAAAAGAATGCACGTCTTGGGCGTAGTGCGACTGCGGGTGCAGTGGTCGGGGTGATGCTCTTGGTATTTGGTTCATCTCTCTCGAAACAGTCTGAAGGCTTACAATTTTTGAATGCCAATGTCTTACAAAAACAGGAAGTGACGATCAATGATGGAGATCCACATACCTATCTTCCAGTACGCACCGCTGTGTATGTGGTGAAAAACAACATGCAGTATCCACTCTTTGTCCAAGAGGAAGAGCTCACGTTAGTACGTGGTATCGCGGTTGGGTATGAAAAAATGGTTTCTCGTTCGCTAGATACATTGCAAGCGCGCAGTGAACGTCGAAGAAAAGATCGTGAGCTGAGGTCTACAATCGTTAGTGTTCTTCCGGTGTCGGTGCGTCAATCCGTAGCACGGCTCGGCCAGATGGTCGAAGAGCCTGTGCGAGAACCTCTCAAGCTCAGGGAGATAATGGAACGTGTGTCTGGACATCGCATCATTACACTTGGAACTGCGATCATTGGACAAGAAGGTGCAGTAAGACAAATTCGTGGAAGGACAGTTGGCGATATTACTGCGCAGCAAACTCGTGCAAACATACAATCCGATCTCTTCAAACGATCATCTACACGTCGTGTAGCTCGGTTAGAATTTGTCCCCGAAGAAGATCGTTACGTACCACCAGTGGTACATGCGAGCGCAGCAGACAACCGAAGCCCTATAGTGACTGCGAGTTCACTCTTTGCTTCTGCCCCCAGTATTTGGGATTCCATCGGAAGCGGTGGCAACGGACAGGTGCTAATGGTGGTAGATGGAGCACCACAGTGGACATTCATCAACCAAACAAATGTACAGTCACTACCAACGGGATACATTAGCAGGCGTGGAGGAGGAAGTGGACGGGGAGGAGGAGGAAGCACAGGTAACACTGGAGCAACCGGTGCAGACGGTGCAGATGGTGCCTCGGGCGCTGCTGGAGCAGCGGGTGCAGCTGGCCCGACACTTGGTATCTACGACTCGCTTATCCTCGAGAGCTCTGGAAACTTAGAAGCCGGAAATGCTAGTGGTCAAAAGTTAATACAGCTTGGGTTGCTCGCTACATCAGGAGCATTGATCGTCGAAGGTGCAACAACTCTCAACTCTACTGTTGCCATCAACGGAGTGACGTACAGCTTCCCCAGTTCGGATGGATCTTTATCGGGGAAGGTACTGCACACCGATGGAGCAGGAAATCTGAGTTGGTCTACAGACGATGGTGCAGGCGGTGGGACCGTAGAATTTGCAGGACAAGGGCTCACGAAGAATGGG
>CAJXJE010000033.1 GCA_913054215.1 uncultured Candidatus Peregrinibacteria bacterium
ACATTGTGCTCGTATGACTCATACAATAAAAAATATAATTGTTTCATCGCAGCAGAGTCTACAAAGAGAGAATGTAGTATAGATTCACATTGCTTCTGTGGAGATGGAGTATGTAGCACTGGAGAAGAATCTATCTGTATTGCAGATTGCAATGCAAAAATCTCCTGTGCACCGTGTATCCCAAATCCATGTGCAGGAGGGGCAAATCCAATCTGTACTTCAGACGGAAGACATTTTACATGTTATAAGACTACGCCAACTGAAAGACCTGGTCTCAAAGTTTGCGATAGTAGTAGTGGGTCACCACCGCCACCGCCACCTCCACCACCTCCGAAGCTTACGTGCAGCGAATGTTTTCGCACATGTAACCGTCCTAAGCTTTGTGGAATAGGCAGAATAGAAAGTAACGCTGTTTGGGGAGAAGTTAAATGCGACCTTAGTCTTTCTTTAGCTGATTACACAATCTGCCCAGTGCATGGAGAGTACGGCAGTAGTTGTACAATAAGAGACGGCAATGCTGTATGTACTGCAAATAGAACGAATTCTAAGTATTGCTCAACTGCAAACGATTGCTATGGCAGAGCCAGTGCACCTGTTTTGCCATCAAGTACCTCCCTTCAATCTTCTGCTCCAGAAACAGGAAACTACATCTGCATCCCTGCTTCTGATGCCTGTTTTGATATGTGCATCTACGATGGCTGCCTCATGGGGCTAAGCACGATTGACTCTGGAATAACGTGCATAACAGTCTGTGGAAATGTACGTCCATCCGCACCTGCATTTGTAGATGTACCTGAAACTCACCCACAAAGTGAAGCTATAGCATATGGCTCCACATTGGGTCTTATTCAAGGAAATCCTGATGGCAGCTTTGCGCCAGATACTTACATCAACCGCGCTGAATTTGTAACCATCTTAATGCGTGGAGAGCCATCCGATGCACAGAGTGATATTTCATCTCAATTTACAGATATACAAGGAAATGAATGGTACCAAGAACCTGTTTCTAAAGCTGTAGAACTAGGACTCGTAAGAGGATATGACGACGGTTCTTTCCGCCCTTCTGCAAATATTTCTTTTGTAGAAGGAGCAAAAGTTATAAGCACATACCTAGGCTTAGCAGGAGAAGCAACAGCAGATGAAGCTTGGTATCAACCACATGTTGATGCCATGGCACAACGTCAAGCGATCCCATCTAGTATCACACAACCTGATCAAATCATCACACGTGGAGAAATGATGCAAATGCTCTACAACGCCTCTCAATAGAAATAAACATGTTCTCATAGAACAAGTAGTTGCTCTTCAGTACAATGCAAACATGAACAACGTAATGAACAAGTTTACATTGGTACTCCTGCCCATCATCACCCTAACGCTAGGATGGCAGCTTGGTTTGCGTTTTGAGCAAAATCGCATGCATCAGATAAGTGAGCAATTGGAGCTTCTCTATGGAGAATTACGTATGATGTGTACGACACAATGGTTGTTGATTTAAAGCGAAAAGAGTCTGCTCTGATAGAGCAATTACAAGGTCATAGCAAAGCTGACGAAGCCTTTCTTATATCTAGTTCTTATGTACTGGAACTTGCAAACAAGGCAGATGAGCTATTTGAAAAATCGCAAGATAGGCAAAAGAACGAACTGCTACGATTCGTACTTGCGAATGCATCTGTAGAAGGTGAAAAGCTAGTCTACAAGCTGAAAAACCCCTTTGCAGGTATAGTACTTTGTAATGAAACTCATGATTGGCTCCCGGGGTCGGATTCGAACCGACGACCCATTCGTTAACAGCGAATTGCTCTACCGCTGAGCTACCCGGGATTATTCTGGTGATGTGAAGGATATACCTGATTTCAGGATCGAGCAGCTCTGGCTTTTATATCACGTCCGCCATAGGCGGACTAGGCGCTGAGCTACCCGGGAACGAGTGCTTAGCGCATTATACGGAATCGGGGTTAGATATGAAGAGATTGAAGAGGAAAATCCGAATATCAAAAAAACAGAGCCTGCTTTGAATAGAGTAAATCATCAAATCTTACACTCTCCATGAGCACATCTATTGCGACTCTCGGCAATTTTGGTATAGACCATGCGGCCAACAGGAGCAACACCTGGAAGGTACAGCAGAGGCGTAAGGAGTTTGAGAGAGGGGAGATACCAGGAGAGCTTGCGGAAGGCATCGAACCCTTTGTAATACCCACCCTTTGGCATCTTGATATGCATGGCACGATCGAGATCTGCTTCTGCAATATTCGGGGCGTGCTTTGATCGTAGAGTAGTGTTGCGAAAATCGATTGGTTTTATGCGGTGCAAGACATCCATCATTTGCAGCATAAAGATACTATTTCTACAGAGTCCACAGGCGCCGTCATACAAGATGATGATCTTACTTTTCCATCTCTTATTCGCCATCTGCTTAAAGGTCGCAAAGTCTTGATCCAGCAGAAGACCACAAAACGCAGCACTCATCGCAAGCGGGAACGAGCCAACATCCATAAAGAGAAAGATTCCCCAGTGGAAGCCAAGACTTCCCAGTATCAGAATGCGTTTTATAGAGTGGCGGCGAATCCACATGGGTACGACATACCACGTCTCTCGAGGTACTAACATAAACAGCCAACCAAATTCAAAGATGAGTGTGTAAAAACATGCATACGGAGAAAACCATACCCAGGTATCCATAATCTCTTTCGACCACCGCACGAAGTGCGTGTGATGAATGGTGGCTTCGACAACCGTGCCACCCATCCACATCGTTCCCTGTAGTTTGTCCCATCCAGAGGTAAGATAGATGATCATGACTTGCCAAAGAAGCAGACGGTATGGCCAGATGTGTGTTTTGAGAGGTGCGAGATACTGCCCGGTACTTTTCCACTTTTTCCATTGAAGCTCTAGTCGAGAGAGAGAAAATGCACTGATCTCTGGGGCGATCATCAGAATAAAACCGACGTTGCGAAGTACGGTATCGCCCCCACCGAGTGGTTGCAGATTTCTTTCGTGAAAGGAAAACAGGAGTAATACACTGATGATGGTCATAAGTCTGGGCCATAAACCCACTATCATGCATACAAGACAGAGCATAAAGAGACTCCAGAGTATTATGACTGCCGTAGGATCGGTAATGTATTGGAGTAAGGTAAATCGATACTCAGAGCGAAAGACGAGATGCCCAAGATCCTGTGGCATGATGCCTGCATCGGAGTAGTAGCGCACAACGTCTCCTGCACTACCCAGCATATAAAAAAGCACAGCAAATGCCCAAAAAGCACGCATGAGCCCGAACCCTAAGGCTGAAACCTCTTCGAAGAAAAACCGATCAAGGTAGGAGATTACACGCTTCATGGAAGGGCGGGGCATGTCATTTGCAAGAGTTCGGTATCTTTCCAGTTTGGCTCCCACGCTTGCCACCATGCAGTACTTTGTGTGGTTTTGTGTCTGGGTATCACGAACCACCGTTTGCGCAGACGCATTTCTGCGCCTTCGGGAATGCGATTTCTTCGGCAGAAATCTTCGACATATCGCTTTTGCAAGGGCCGCATTTTTTCATCTTCCATGCGACGCATGATTTTGAGTTCCGGAGCTCGCTGAAACCATGTGACATTTTTCTCATTAAGCGTATAGACATTGACCCAGGAACCGTCGATCTTCTGATCAAATTCAAATTCAATCACACGTCGAAGTGGATCGGGGGAAAACAGGTTCCACCGTTGCCATTGTGACGTCGCAAGGACGTATGGGCGTATGAGTGGTCGTTTCTCATAGAGCCACGCTAATACTGGAACATTTTCTACGTGGTACAGGCTGTACATAAATGTTGCAGACATATGCCACACAACAAATAGTGCAATTGCCACTTTGGTGAGCCCACGAAGGAACTTCATAGTGGTACTGATTGTATCACGACTGTGCCACTGGCCGCAGTAGAACAATCTCTCTTCCAACAAACTGGTCTTTTCTCTGGTACAGCAACGAAGGATGTTCAGGATCCAAAACCTCAATACTGTCTGGCAGTACCGCTTCGTATCCAGCTTTTGTTAGGGCATCCCACACTTTTTCGAGTTGAACAGTATCATCGCCAAGTTTCCAGAAGGGCCAGGTGCATACGATGGGAACTCCGGGCAAACTTGCAGCTGCACTTTGCAAGAACGCCTCTTGGAGCTTTTCACTCTCTTTGACGAATTTCTTTATCTCAGACTTCTTTGGTTTTTTATTGAGAGGTGGCCCCAGACTTGTTTCTGTGACAACGATATCGGGAAGTGTTTTCAAAGAGAATGCTTTTGTGGCGTCATGTTTTGAGACAGTATCACTCACATCTTTTTTAAGAATCTTCTGTTCTTTGCGTAGCCAGTCGAGGTTTTTCTTGCACCCATTTACAGCCTTTGCAGCGATGTCACTCGCTTCGACATTCCAACCACGCAGGAGACATTCCATCAAGATTACACCAGTACCGCAAAAAGGATCCAGTACGGTGTAGATTTCTTTTTTCTTGTGTTTGCGGGCAGCATTTTTCTTCTTTTCCTCATCAGATAGCGCTTCTCGAACCATCCATCCGCCAAAGTTCAGCAATATCTGTGCAAGTTTTGGTGGCATAAGACCTACGGTTGTATCGCGGACAGGTTTCTCTATATCGCGGAAGGTATAGGCATCAATATCTTGGATACATATCGTTTTCCCCATCCAGAGGCCATTTGGTGTACCAACAATAAACAGCTCCACACCCTTTTTTCCTGAGACAACATCAGCATCCCTCAGTAATGCAGTTGCTGCAGGTTTTTTGTCGCTACCTATGTACCTGCAAGGACGACCTTGTCTTTTCATTTCCTCTTTTCCAAGTCGATAGGCTGTTCGTACTTCTCCTTTGGGTACATTAAAGCATCGCAAACCAAAGGTGACTTTCCTTTTTACCTTCGTCACTTCTCCACTGATAAGTTTCGGTACATCATTCATGGTGACATCTGCCTCTGTAATACGCTCTGCAAGTATGACTACACCACCGAGCGTATCAATGGTACTGCCATCAAGTGCTTGTGATGCGCTAAATAGTGCCACTTGCTTTGCCTCGATAGATTCCAAAGAAAACCCAGGAATGGAAGCTGCAAGCTCTGCCAGACTGATATGTGGTTGATGTCCGAGGATCGCTGCGTATTGTGGCATGCAGCTAGTGTAGCAGGACGCATTACTGATCACTATTTTTTATGGTTTCTCTCAGAAGAATCATCACTATGACTACTACCACTGGTATCAAGTGAATAATACCTCGCGCGTATCCTGTTTGGTTGATTGCTTCAACGTAGAGCGACGTAAACATAAAAATCGGGAGCTGTCCGAGCCACACCGCAAAGAAAAACCCAGTCAAAATGACCAAGGAAGATCTAAATGCTGTGCGCCATTTAGCAATAAGAAGACCGACAAAGAGAACAGGAAGTAACGACCAGTTCCCTTCCAAGAGTGTGTTGAGCCCTATGGCACGCAATACTCCTTCATGCCATTCCAGTGTCATACCCGATACTGCTTTTGCGTTTCCAAAGGCAAGATCGTTCATCCATTTAAAGACAGTCCATGGAACAAGAACAGATCCTATGCAGACGCCATACCACAGTAGTGCAGACTTCTTTTGTGCAGCGGTGAATCCGCCAAGCACCAATAGTCCTCCGACGAGAATGAGGAGAGGGGGGAGATGAAGCAGCATCGCTTCACTCTTCGTAAAGACCAAAAGTCCTGCAGCAATAGCACCAAGTTTGAGTAATGTCATTCGTTCATCTTTCTGAGATCTCGCGGCAAAGAATACCCAAGAAAGTGCCAAGAAGATGACTACAGAGAGGAAACCATCTCCATACGCAACAAAGCCATGCATGGTATACAGCGGGATACTTGAGAGAAGATACGTTCCTAGCATCGACCATTTGAGATCCATCAATCTCCGTAGAGCGAAGAATACTAGCGCGAGTGCCGCAAGATAGAAGAGCATGTGCATGCTATTTACGAGTCCTTCGTGCCATCCACCATTGAGGTGAGCAAGCCAGGCTTTTTGCAGAGAAATTGCCTGAGGATACGATGAGATACCAGTGCCCTTGCCAGGTTCTAGTTCCAAAATAAGCTCCTGATGAATAAAGAATGCCTTTCCGCGAATATTCCAGTTAGAGATCGTATCATCAAAATACGCTGGACCAATCAGCAAAATAAACCCAGAGATCAGTTTTACGAGAACCCAGAAGCCGAGGATCCCCGTGATGACTTTTTGCCACATTTTCCACGGTGAGGATTTGAATGTGGGGAGTTGGAAGTTTTTTGTAAGAGTGGACCGGTTTTTCCAGTACAGACCGCCAAGAACTCCGACCAAGACCAGCTGCGTTAGCAGCATCGAAAGGAGCGAGAAGCTGCCGATGCCGATAACCTCTGTCAAAAAGATTAGATACGTTGTGAGTATACCTCCCAAAACAAACCCAGCAACCCAGCGTTCGTATCGATCGAGAACGGGGGTCTTCCCTTCGACGAGACGCAGGAGCAGCCATCCACAGACTGTGGGGAGTACGAGGCCGATGGGCAAGAAGAAGTACGACATTACTTTGTAACGAACACAAATGATCCGGGTTCAAATTGCATCATGATATTTCCAGGAGGGGAGACCGGTTCACCATTGACCACTAGTCTACCTTCTTCATTAGGTTTGATGTCTCTACGATTAAAGATAATCCATGTATCGATTCCTTCTGTATCAGAATCGAATGTTACAGGCAGAGCAGGATACGCTTCGTATTTCATACTACCCCAGAACGGCCATCCATGAGATGCGATAAAGACGTACTGGTCTTTTCCTTCGGTAAATACCGCTGCAGTCTTTGCAAATGCAGTAAAACTTCCACGGTCACGGTAGTCCTTAAGTTCCAGAGGCTTACTCCACCACGTGCGTATATCGGTCTTTGCAAAACTCATGAACTCTACCCCCATACGAAAATCGTACGTGATCCACATTGCTGCAAACAGTATGCAGAACACTACAGTGAGATCGCGTTTTTTTAATTTTTTGAGAAGCACTGTCGCAGCAAGTGCAAGCCCAAGGATCACATAGAAGAGTTTGTTCCACGACGTGCCACTCGGTGGTACTGTTGAATACAACGAATCTAGCTGTTGCTGACTAAAGGTCATCAGAGGTCCCCAAAAAAAGTTAATACTATACGCACGTGTTACATCTATCTTGAAGAATGTCTTCAGGGGATATACAATCTTGTCTATGAGATCTGGGCCTGTAAACGATATTTCTTGTAATACCAGCTGAGAACCGGCATCGAGAATAAATCCAATGCGGTCACTCCGTGCATCCCATTTCGAGACATCTTTCATATCCAGTACCACTTTCTGTTGAGCGGTATTCGGTATAAAGGTAATAGGTATTTGGTACACAGAACTTTCTGTCATCCCTGGCGCACGCCAGAAAAACACTCCACCACCTCCAAGTGGGGAGATGTAGGTAATGGTAATCCTATCAACGCTATGACGAATGTCACTGGTATACACAAGCTGACCTTGTGTCTCTGTATTGATGGCTAGCCCCTGCGGAATGAGATTGACCGAGGTGAGGTTAGCAGTATTCCACCCTTCAAGTTTTTGCAGATTCATGAGTGTCCATGTAGTGGTGTTCGCCGCAAAGCACACTGTCGGCACCATAAGACTGGTGGCTGTTAGTACGGTAATGAAGACACTGCGTATTTTCATAGTTTTATTATCAACGAGAAACTTTGAACTATCAACTCTCAGTTGCTACCTCTATTTCTTCTGGCCCTCCTTCGACTGTTGCCTTTATTCGTC
>CAJXJE010000034.1 GCA_913054215.1 uncultured Candidatus Peregrinibacteria bacterium
CTCAGGCAGCACTTGCAGAAGACGGCGAACGAATACAAGAGTTTGTCAAAAAATATCAGAGCTTCTTCGGCAAAGAAAATCTCTTCTTCGAGCTCATGGAACTACCAAATGTCACGGGGCAAATAGAGATTAACCAACAACTCATTCACTGGGCGAAAGAATTGAATGTTCCCGTAGTCGCCACGTGCAATAGTCACTACTGCAACCCCGAAGACGCCGAAGCACACGATGTACTCCTGTGTATCCAAAAAAATGCACACGTTGATGACCCGAGCAGATTTTCTATGCGTGATAGTGATTTTTCTATGCGACCGTTTGAGGAAATGGAAACCATGTTTGCTCATATCCCCGAAGCACTGGAAAACACACGAGAGATTGCCGACCGCTGTGAGGTTTCTTTCGATTTTGATACCTACCACATTCCAAAATTCCCTACACCAAAGAAAATAACGGAGACTGAATTTCTCCGCACAAAATGCGAGGAAGGTTTTGCGCTACGATACCCAAATCCAACAGAAGAACATACCGAACGTATGGATTACGAACTGGGGATTATTGAAAAAATGGGATTCTCCGGCTACTTCTTGATTGTCGCAGATTTTGTAAACGAAGCAAAAAGCCGCGGTATCATCGTCGGACCTGGACGTGGATCTGCTGCGGGATCGTTGGTAAGTTACTGCCTCGGCATCACCGCACTCGACCCCATAGAACATGGCCTGCTATTTGAACGATTTTTGAATCCGGAACGTGTATCCATGCCGGATGTCGATATCGATTTTGCCGATAACCGCCGTGACGAAGTGCTGGACTATGTACGAGAGAAATACGGAGAAGAAAAGGTAGTGCAAATTTGCACCTTCGGAACACTCGCAGCGCGCGCTGCAGTAAAAGATGTAGGCCGCGCCTATGGAGTACCGTTTCTTGAAATGAATTCATTGGCAAAGCTCATCCCCGAGCGCCCAGGAACTACACTCTCGGAAGCTCTGGAAACTCCGGAGCTCAAAAATGCCTACGACACGAACGAAACCTATCACAAGATTATCGACACTGCTCTCAAGCTAGAAGGAAAGGCCCGTCACGTCTCTGTGCACGCCTGTGGAGTGATTATTACGGAAGAGCCTACAGTGCACTACACAAGCCTCCAACGAGCTCCAAAAGACGACACTACTATCATCACACAGTCATCTGCAAAACCACTAGAATCCTTAGGTCTCCTCAAGATGGATTTCTTAGGACTCATGAACCTCACCGTTATTCAAACAACTCTGGAGATTATTGAACGAACGAAAGAGGAGGGTATCGATATTGCAACCATACCGTTGGACGATAAGAAGACATTTGCACTACTCCAAAAAGGCGACACCACTGGAGTGTTCCAGCTGGAGTCAGGAGGAATGCGCCGATATCTCAAGCAGCTCAAGCCAACCGAATTCAGTGATATCGTGGCTATGGTGTCGTTGTATCGTCCAGGACCAATGGAATGGATCCCGAGCTACATCAAACGAAAGCATGGTCGCGAAGAGGTGAAATACATTCACGAAGACTTAGAACCTATTCTCAAGCCTACGTACGGTATTGGAGTCTATCAGGAGCAGATCTTGCAGATCGCACGGGTATTTTCAGGATTTTCTCTAGGTCAGGCAGATATACTCAGAAAAGCGATCGGAAAGAAGGTGAAATCTGAACTCGACGAGCAGCGACAGAAATTTATTGATGGCGCTGTAGAAAAAAAGTATGACAAGAAGCTTGCTGAAAAAATATTTGATGATGTCATCACGCCATTTGCAGGATATGGATTTAACAAATCGCATGCTGCAGGATACGCGCGCATCGCATATGAAACTGCATATCTGAAAGCTAATTATCCTACAGAATTTATGGCTGCACTACTCTCTGCCGATGCCGGGCGCACAGACCGTGTGATGATTGAGATTGAAGAATGTCGATCGATGGGCATCGAAGTGCTGCCACCAGATATCAACCAGTCTCTGCGTCACTTCACCGCTCTACCTAGCAAAAAAAGGGGGAAACCAAGTGCAATTCGATTTGGTCTCACTGCCATAAAAGGTATCGGAGATAGTTCGGTATTGCAGATTATTGCTGCACGAGAAGAGGGAGGAAAGTTCGAGGGAATCGAAGATTTTGCAAAGCGTATTCCTTCAAAGGTACTCAACAAAAAAACACTCGAAGCACTCGCAAAATCCGGTTCCTTGGATTCGATGGCAGACCGTAGCAAAGTGGTGACACACTACGATAAAGTCGTAGACTTTGCGAAATCCATTGGGGATGTCAGCAGCCAGCAAACCGATTTGTTCGAACAAATGGAAGATACCGAAGCCGCAAAAATAGAGTTCCCTAAAACCCCAGAAGCAACCACACAGCAAAAATTACAGTGGGAAAAAGAAACTCTCGGCATGTATGTTACTAGTCATCCACTAGCAGGTCTTAGCAAGTATATCGGCAAAAAGGCTCACCTTACGAAGTCACTCACCAACAAGGATGTCGGCAGGAAGATCACGCTTGCCGGTATTGTGGAAGGGGTAAAGAAGATCACCACAAAGAAGGGGGACACCATGGCGATCATTTTTTTAGAAGACCCTACCGGAAAAATAGAAGTTACACTGTTCCCACGCACGTATGCAACTGCTGCAGAGTACTTGGAACAACCGGATACGGTCGTCATTATCGGTGGCACGTTAGATAATCGCGCGGGACAGTTGCAGCTCCGTGCTGATGCCATCAAAAAGGCTTCGTTGTCTCGCATGATTGAGCGTGCGAAAAAAGATGGATTCTTTGATGAAGCGGAAGCTGAGCGTGGCCTTACTCTTACGAAGGCAACACTCGAAGAAGAGCACGTAGAAGTGTTGGATGAAGAAGGAAATGTGATTGCCGGAGAAACAATGCAAGTAAAAGAAGACACCGTATCCGATGAATTCCTCGGTCCCCTTGGACAATGGATTCTCAACGGCATGAAGATAGAAGAAGCCCTAGACGCAACTGTAAAAACGCTCACAGAAAAACCAAAAGGGAAAAGGGGAAACGTGAAAAGAGAGGAAGAAAAAAGCGATAGTCGTATTTCCATTCATACGATTAATCTCCCCTCTCGTGCTCCCAAGAAAATGCTACTCGATATTAAACACACGCTCGAAACGTACCCCGGAAAAGAGAAGGTGCAATTAAAAATAGGTGAGCAGACTATTCCACTCCCGATGACCGTGAATATGTCTGTCATTCTCGAAAAGAAGTTACAAGAGATACAGGACCAGTATGAAGTAACTGCATGATATGAAAAAAAACTGAAAAATGGAAAAACTGAAAAATGGAAAAGATATAATAGATTTACTTCATTTCAGATTTTCAACATTTCAAATTTATGCAGGTCCTACCAGTATCAGACGACAGCATACAAGAAGCCCTACAAATTCTACGAACGGGAGGCGTCGTCGCGCATGCAACAGAAACCTGTTACGGACTTGCGTGCGATCTACAAAACCCAGAGGCTGTTGACCGTCTATTTGCCATAAAGCAGAGATCTGACGATCAACCGGTCAGCGCACTTTTTAAAGATATCGAACAGGCGCAGGTATTTTTGGAATGGAACGAAGAGGCATCACAAATGGCAGCAGGCAATCTGCCCGGCCCACTCACGATTATCCTTAAACTACGACATGATGCTCCCCACATGCTTTACGTCACCCCAATCACTAATAACCAATCACTAATAACTATTGGGCTGAGAATTAGCTCACACCCGACTACACGATCATTAATAGAACGTTTCGGTTCTCCACTCTCCACAACCTCTGCAAACATTCACGGGCAGCCCAATACCTTCAGCCCAGAAGATATCCAGAAGCAATTTGCAGACGCAGGTCACAAGCCAGATCTCATCCTCGATGATGGCGCATTAGAGCCTACAGATGCATCTACAGTAATAGATATATCTGAGGGAGTGCTGCATGTGCTGCGAAAAGGAGATATTGGAGTGTAATCGTTTTCCGTTTTCCGTTTTCCTCTTTACACTGCCTATATGCACTGTCCCCGTTGCAAATCAGAAGATACCTCTGTTGTGGATTCACGCCTTGCAGAAGATGGTCGTGCCGTGCGTCGTCGTCGCGAATGCGTAAAGTGCCAACACCGATTTACAACGTTTGAGAGACAAGAGATGAGTAATCTGATCGTCGTAAAACGCGACGGTACTCGCGAGCCGTATAGTAGAACTAAACTAGAGCGTGGTATTTGGATTGCCTGTACCAAGAGGCCTATTACCCAAGACCAGATAGATAAGATGCTGACGAAGCTGGAGGAAAAGTGGGGTGGCAACAAGAAAGAAGTAGCCTCTTCCACTATCGGCAATGACGTGATGAAGGAGATCAAGCGTATCGACAAAGTCGCCTATATCCGTTTTGCCTCAGTACACCGCGAATTTAAGGACGTAGAGGAGTTTAAGGAAGCGATGAACAAGCTGCTTTGAGGATTACGAGGAGTACAAAGAAAGCGAGGAAAGCGAAGACCCTCGTCTTCTTTGCACTCTTCGCCTTCTTCGTAATCCTCAAAAAAATGCTAGAAACCCCTACCCAAAGCCCGTACAATCCTCTCGATGTTACGCACTCACACCTGCGGCGAACTACGAGTAGATCATGAGGATTCAGAGGCGACTCTTTGTGGTTGGGTTCACCGTCGAAGAGACCATGGGGGCTTAATCTTTATCGATCTTCGCGACCGATACGGGTTTACCCAAGTGGTGTTTGAGCCAGAGAACAAAGAGCAGTTTTCCCTAGCCGAAAAAATACGCCCAGAGTGGGTACTCAAAGTGAACGGAAAAGTCCGCGGACGCGTGGATGGTGCGGTGCGAGACGACAACCCAACTGGTGCTATCGAGATAGTGGTGGGCGAAACTACCGTGCTCAATGAATCAAAAACGCCACCATTCGAGATCGATCAAGATAAAGATATCGGCGAAGAAATACGACTGGAATACCGGTTTCTGGACCTGCGTCGAACACGTATGCAGAAAAACCTGCAGCAACGACATGACATCGTGCATTGCATCCGTGAATTCTTCCATAAGAATGATTTCTTAGAGATCGAAACACCGATCCTTGTGAAAGGGACACCGGAGGGTTCGCGCGAGTATCTGGTCCCCTCCAGGCTCCATCACGGTCAATTTTATGTGCTCCCACAAAGCCCACAGCAACTCAAACAGCTACTAATGGTTGCGGGTATCGACAAGTACTTCCAAGTACCGAGGTGTTTCCGAGACGAAGATCAACGTGGAGACCGCCAACCAGAATTTACCCAGTTCGAGATAGAGATGAGCTTCGTCGAACAAGAAGATGTCATCGAAGTCATGGAGAAATGTTTCATCGACCTCACCGCAAAGATTCGGCCCGATAAAAAAATCCAATCCACACCATTCCCTCGCATGACCTATAAAGATGCGATGGAAACATATGGGTCGGATAAGCCTGACCTACGCTTTGAACTGAAGTTTACGGATGTCTCTGATATCGCTGCCGACTGCGGTTTCTCTGTCTTCTCTGGAATCGTAAAAGACGGTGGCGTGGTAAAGGCAATGAATGTTCCTGGCGGTAGCAGTTTGAGTCGTAAAGATATTGATAACCTCACAGACCTCGCGCAACGTCACGGCGCAAAGGGACTTGCGTGGGTGCGTACCGGAGAAGACTCGGGCCCTGTGGTAAAGAATGCTGGCGAGAAGTTCTTGAAGGAACTCAGCACAGCAACCGGCTCTAAAGATGGGGATTTAATTTTCTTCGCAGCTGGTAAGTACCCACATGCACTCGAGCCACTCGGGGAAGTGCGCAAAGCCGTAGCGCACAAACTAGAGATAGTCGACACCTCTGTCTGGAGCTACGTGTGGATTACGGACTTTCCCATGTTCGAAAAGAGTAAAGAAACTGGTGCTATTGGCGCTGTGCATCACCCGTTCACACGGCCACATCCAGAGGATGAGAAGTTGATGGAATCCGACCCGCTCGCAGCCCATGCTATCGCCTACGACTTGGCACTCGACGGAAACGAAATTGGTGGTGGATCGATGCGAATTCACGAACGTGATCTCCAGAAAAAGATCTTTGATATCCTCAGCATTACCGAAGAGGATGCAGACCAACGTTTCGGTCACCTCCTCCGTGCCTTTGAGTATGGTGCACCACCACATGGTGGTATCGCCATGGGACTCGACCGTGTGTGTATGATCTTCGCCGATGAACCCAACATTCGCGAAGTCATCGCCTTCCCCAAAGACCAAAAAGCAAAAGACTTGATGCTCGGTTCTCCGAGTGAAATGCCTACAGAACAACTAACAGAGCTCGGTATTGCGATTCTGGAAGACTAGAATGACTCACACTGACCCCAAAGACGAGATGAAGAAATTCGAGGAGAAAAACCGCTCAAAACGAGAGGGGCTTTCTGGTAAACAAGCTGCACGAAAACTCGACTCGGCGAAAGAGGCATCCAAAGCGGACAAGTGGGCAAAGAGGCAAATCAAAAGAAGAGAAGCAAAAGACGAAGCAGGAAAGCAGAGACAGAAATATTATAAAAAGCGCCAAAAAAAAGAGCGTAAAGAGTATGAGGAATTTCGGGAAAAGAAGGATGCGGAAGCAAACAAACTGATAGAAACAAAGGCAAAACGAATGAAAGATCGCGAAGCACAATTGCAATATCTAAAAGAGATGAGTATTAGAAATCGCTGGCAGATTATGCGTGATAAGCGTGAAGATGAAGTGGAAAATATAAAAAAGAAGTCCAAACTCGAGGCAGACCGAGGAGCAAAGCGCAAGAAGCTCGATGCAGATTCTGAGGAAAGGCGTGCAAAGAAAAACACAGAGAAGGTTGCGCGCAAAGACCGAGGTGCAGCGGATATTTACGAAAAAGACCACACCGAACGCATTCGAAAAGAAGCACGAGCTCAGCAGCAAAAACTTAAGATAAAAGAGCGCACCGAAGAAGACCAGCTCGATGGAAAAATCCTACGTCAACGAGCAATAGCAGAAAGCTACGCAAACCCCATGCAGAAAAGAACTGAGCTGCGAAAGGTATCGACGATGGAAGAGCGCGAACGAAAGAAGGTCCGTATGAAGTATATAAAACTAGAACAAGACACCGAGGTAGATGCCAATAAAGATATTCAGATCGTCAAAAAGGAGGCGCACAAAATGCATAGCAAGGCTTCCATGGGTGAACGCAAGTCCAAGCTCCAGCTAGAAGAAACTACACGCAGAAAGAAGCGCCGAGCAGACAAAAATGCCTCGCAAAAGAAGAAGACTGCAGATGACGCAGAAAAGGAAATGATGGCCGATTTGCCGGTTATGCCTACGGGAGACGAGGAGTAAATAGATAGCTATGCTTGGTGCCGGGAAGAGGACCCTTCGACTTTGTCTCAGGACAAGCTCAAAAGCCTACAATTGCCATAAATGCTCTTTCTTCTCACGACGCCAGCCCTTAATTTCTTTTTCGCGCTTTCTTGCTGACATGCGATCAGGTTGATTTTCTGACCATAGTAATGATTGTATAGGAATTTTCCTTGTATGAGCACAAGCTATTCTTTCCTCGTGCTCCTTAATTCTCCTTTTCAAATTGTTAGTGAATCCTACGTAATAAGATCCATCTTGAAGTTCGAGTATGTACACTGAATATACCATAGCAAGCAATCATAGCAGAAACGGCTTGCCATGAGGATAGGTTCGATGACTTGGATGGCTTGCCATGAGGATAGGTTCGATGACTTGGATGGCTTGCCATGAGGATAGGTT
>CAJXJE010000035.1 GCA_913054215.1 uncultured Candidatus Peregrinibacteria bacterium
CTCTCGGGTTTACCGGTCTCGAGCTTGTGTGCTCGGCGTTCTTTGACAAACGTCAGATCAGAAAAATCCACATTCTTTCCTTCCCACTCTCCAAATTCCACTTCGCGCAGCCGGTCATCAACGACTACTTTCGCCCCAGTCTTCTTCGCTATAACTTCAGCAGTTTGGATGGTTCTCGCAAGTGGGCTGCAGTAGATAACATCAACGTTCTGCGTCTTAAGCCACGTACCAACATCTTTTGCTTGCCCCGTACCGCGCTTCGTGAGATCTGTTCCCGGTAGCTCTCCCTGATAGATAGGGGCGAGGTTACCTTCGCTCTCTGCATGACGCAGAGTTGTGATTTTCGTAAACCGGATCAACTTCTTTTTCATCAAGTCATCTCGGCTACTCATTACTTCGATATCGGAGTCTTCTTCTGCGCGCCAAATAGGCAGCGGTGTTCCCCAGTATCGATTGCGACTGATGGCCCAGTCACGCGCATTTTCCAGCCAACGCCCAAAGCGTCCATCACGTATATGAGAAGGTACCCATTCGGTTCTACCGTTTGCCTTCAGCATGCTTTCTTTTATGCGGTCAATCGAAACAAACCACGATGCTGTAGCGTAGTTCATTAGTGCAGAGTCGCAGCGCCAGCAGTGAGGGTAGCTGTGCCTGTGCGATCCTGTATCCCACACACGTCCATTTTTTTTGCAATCTTCAATAATCTTCTTTTGTGCATCTTTAATAAACATTCCCGCGTATGGACCTGCATGTTCGTTGAAGTGTCCTGACATATCTATATCCATTAAGATGGGGAGATTGTTTTTGTTCGCGGCTTCCATGTCTATTTCTCCATATGCCCCATTGATTGTAACCAGCCCTGTTCCTTCTGTAGGGTCGACGTAGTCTTCTGCAAAGATATGGTATGTGTTTGGATTCTCTTGTACTTCTGGAATATCTCCATACCAGTCTACGATGTGTTCGTATTGTCTTCCTACTAATGTACTACCCAAAAATTCATCAACAACTTCATAGCCATCAACATGTTTCATTATTTCTTCTATACGGTCTTTGGCAAAGATAACATACTCATCACCACTCTTCACTTTTACATAGGTATGTTTAGGACCAATAGCGAGACCCATTGTAGAGAGGGTGCTCCATGGAGTAGTAGTCCATGCAAGAACAGAGGTGTTTTCCTCATCCAATAATGCGAATTTCCATGTTGCATATACATCATCGACATCCTTATACCCCAGTGTTACTTCAAAATTACTCAAAGGAGTCGCACAACGTGGACAGATATGCATCGATTTAAAGCCCTCGTATATCAAATCTTTCTTGTGTAGCTGCGCAAACACCCACCAGATACTTTCCATATAATCTGGATCCATCGTTTTGTAGTCCCAGTCCATATCTACCCAACGTCCCATGCGCTCTACCACAACGCGCCAGTCGCTTGCGTGACGTTGTACCGCAGAACGACAGAGGTCATTAAACGCTCCTATACCCATCTCTTCGATTGCTTGTTTATCCTTAATATCGTGCTCTTTCTCTATGATATTTTCGATCGGTAGTCCATGGCAGTCCCATCCAAACCTTCGTTGCACAGTTTTGCCGCGCATGGTTTGGTAGCGAGGAATGACATCCTTGATCGTTCCTGCAAGCAGATGACCGTAGTGGGGGAGTCCTGTCGCAAAGGGGGGCCCGTCATAAAACGAGAAGCTTGAACTGTGCTTTCCAGAAGCACCTTCCGGATTATCCAGTACATCACCGGTATTTGCAGTATGTTTGCGAATAGATCGTTTGAATGTGTCTTCCTCACGCCAATACTGAAGAATTCCTTCTTCTAAGTCTGGGAGGCTCTGTGAGGGGTCTACTGGGTCGAACATGTGGCAGAAATCCTACCACACTATCGAAGAACAGGTAGAAATTAAGGATATGAAGGCTAATAGCTATTAATTGCTGCAATAAACCAATAGTCCAATGGTGTCAAATAGTACAGTATTCATGTATTAATACACAAATTTAGACAAGAATTTACTTGTGCGCTATACTGATGGGTCTACAATCCCCGGGCCCCGTAACTTACTATCTAGAATGCATGAGTCATCATCTTAGTAGCACTGATTTCGGAACCGTAGCTCAAAATTATAGAGGTATTGTACACCTCGGAGACGGTGTACCTGCAGCTGCAGTACAACACGAAGAGGAAAATTTTCTAGGACAGTTCATTGGAGCACGTGCAATGCGGGATTTACAGCTTAACGGAAAAGAGGTCGATGAAAGTATTTGTATCAAGGGACAACCCATTCCGATACGGTGGTTTATTACCAGAGGGTACCTTCATGAAGTTCTCGTGGTGGCACATGAGCAAAACAAAATTATTGTAGATCAAAATCGTGTATCTAATTTTGTAAAAAGATTAATACTTGATAATGCAGCACTAGACGGAGAGCCCGATTTTCGTAGCTCTAGAAACTTATTCGAACAGCAGGCTCTAAACTGTGCGAATGTCAGGGAGTATGAAGTGACGATAGATATTGCTGAGGAGATAGGACATATGCCAGTGCAGGCTGATGATTGGGATCTACTAGATGAGGCTATCGTTATTGAGTTAATTGGTGAAACAGTGGATAATTCATTGCGAGATGCTTTGGAAAAAGATACGAAGTCTGATGGTCCAAATCTATTAAGGCTTATTGCTGATCATGACGAAACGGATCAGGCCCAGCCAAGTAGGGAAGAGATGGAAGCATTCATTGCCGATGATACACAAGTAAAACGTTGTGAGTTTGTCCAAACTGCACGTGCGGCGATTATTGAGCAACTTATTCATATGGTAGCTCATGGACTTCAAAAGGACGGTGTTTTGGAGTTTAGCTTACGTGCACTCAAGAATGATGTACGAAAAAAAATTGTTGAAAAAATGTAGATTAGAGAATATGAACTTGGAAATATATCGAATAAATCTTTGCTTATATAGCATATAAACGTAGAATGAGCGTATCATGTTCCGAAAGAAGCCATTAGAGGCATTTAGTAGCACAGGGGGGGTGGAATCCGCTTCCGCTTCCGCTGATCCACTTAGTATAAATCACATGTATGATCCCAGAGTAACGGTATCCAGAGCAGGTCAAGGAATTAAGACCGGATTGGCAAAGGTATTACGAATGATGAGACCGGCCGACAAGGGGGGGAAACAGCGAATAAATGAAGATGCTGTAGCAGAAGCAAAGATGTATCAGAGCTATAGTGTGGGTATGCGTGGAGCAGTAGAATGCGGTCTTTTGAAGGCGCTATCTCGTCATTGTGACGTGCCGGTATCTCTAACAACAGAAGAGAGAGACCACTTATTTCCAGCTGAATCACAGAGCTTAGAAAACGATTTAATGGATGCAAGAATCTCAGCAGCACAGACTTTGGGTTTTTCTAATTTTGAAGAATTAAAGCAATTCTTTTTTGTTCAATATGCTGATCGATTTTCATTGGCTCTTTTTCGGAATCATCTAGAAGCCGATCCAGAGGAGTTGGTCATTCCTAGAGCAGAACTAGAATTGACTGTGGAGCAGATTATTGAAATGGCAGTAGAATCGATTGGAAGTCATCCAGAAGGCTCAGCAAGGCAGATGTTTGACGGTATTTTTGAGAAAAAAGTGGGGAAAACCTCGGCAGAGACATCTTAAAAAAGCTAGAATACGCCCTCAATAGGTCTAATAGCAGTGGGAATGCGTATTCTTAGATGATGATCAAACCCCCAGACAATGAATCCGAAGCAGCCAATGATGCGCGGAGAAGTCCTCTAGCTGAAGAATCTGATCCTAATCCGCACAATTTTGATAGCCCCGAGTACAGAATTGCCAGTGAGCCCCTTCAAAGGATTCTTCAAGAAATAGATGCTCTTTGCAGCGATGAGAAAGAGAAGATACCACTCATTATTCCTACAGAATTAGAAAAAGGAGGCTCTACGGTACTTGAAAATGTTTCAGCGCTTCGGAAGATAATTGATGATCCAGATGCAGAAGGTCAGATCAAATTGGAAGAAGTGCGTGATTTAGTGATTCAACTTCGTATAAATCGTTTTAAATATTTACACGATCTTGGATTAAAGCCTCATGATAAAGAGAGTACTATAACTTCTCAACAGGAATGGGAAGCTGTGCAGTACGCAAGTAAGGAAGTATTTTTGAATGTACCACAAAAAGATGATGTGCAAATGTATGTTGACAGGCTCGTAAATAGAGGGGTTTCTCTTTTGGAAGTGACAAGAATAATGCAAGAAGCTGGATGTAACAGTGATGACTATGTTCGGTTATTTATTGAAGCAGCGCATACAGTTCAGACACGTACGAATAATGAAATGCCTTTAAGACTCGCAACAAGTCTGCAGGATATGGAACACTATATCCGTATTGGAGGTGGTGAAAATGCCTCTGAAGCAAGCGAATTTCTTAGTGCCAACGAAGTGCAAAACTTCCTTCGTGTACCCGGTATTCTTGATCGAGTTGAGTATGATGAGTTGCACAGGAGAGGTTTGTATGATTTTACGAACAGATTGGAACCATACTTTTTTGCGCAGTTTACTGCTGATTATGGTGAGTGCGACGCATCGCCTTTAGTAGAAGGAAAAGTAGTACTGACACTAGGGCCTGGAAATGGATCTGATGAAATATACTTTGTAGAAAGAGGAGCGCAGCGAATAGATATGATTGAGGTAAGTCCTCTCATGGTAGAAAAGCTCCATTATCGAAAAGCTGCTCTTAGACCCGTGGAGCTCCAGAGTCGCCTGAATGTCCCTTTTGAAGCGGCGGATATGATTCAAGCACTTCGCCGTTTGGATCTTAGTGATGAAGAGAAATATGATCTTATCTACAGCCATTCAGTACTACACTTTCTAGACGATGAGCATTTACAGTATTTGCTCATGCTTATTCATCGTAATCTTAATGATGAAAATGGACATTTGGCCTTTGCAGTGAAAACCCCGGGTGCAGTGCTGGATAACGATGATGCTGGAATATTACTTATTGATGATACAGCAGAATTTACTTTGCCAGCCGACTCTCCAGTAAAGGAGACTCGTACATCCATTCGACAGCGTTTGCGTCTTAATCTGGATGGAATACCCCGAGCCTTTAGAGATGTGGAGTCATGGAGTAGAATTTTGGAGATGAGTGGTTTTGAAATAGTCAGTAAAACAGTGCAAGATGTTAAAACCTATGCAGCACCTGGTCAGCCGAAACAAACTTTCTTTTACTTCCTTTGCAAAAAGGTAGCATAAGAGCTTTGTGGTGAAAGTGTATTATACGCAATCTTCATCCTCTGTTCTACTCCAAGCATGTTCAAATATTGCTCGGAATACAGCAGCAATGACTTTTCCATTAAAAACAAACCCAACAGGCTTATCATTTTCAAATGTAATAACAGCAACTTTATCACCGTAGATACGAATTTCTCCATCAATAGGAAGACACTTTGAAAGTTTACCTTCACGCATTTCTCCATGCTCTTGTCGCTCACGGTTTCGAGGAGTATCAGGGAGAATCGAATGTGTTGTGATGCCAGCTTCTACTCGTCTATCGATGAATTCCAACATATAGTCTCCAAGGCACTCGTAAATACTATCAATGTTTGTCCAGCAGTAGATATCTTTTCCGGTTTGCAGCATATCTTCATAAATATCAAGAATTCCCTGTTTACCTTCAAAATACATCACATTTGGTTTCCATGTTGATTCACCAATGGTTTGTAAATACCCCTCTATAGCATCTTTTGCATCGTTATACACAGCAGCGTTTTTTCCTCTCTGCTTATCGATCCAGTTTAAGAATTCCTGATCTGAGCAGATTTCTACCATATCGTCTCCCTTGGATGAAACGCGTGAAATGAGCTTTTTCTTTTCAAGAGAGGTCAGTGAGTAGTGTACGACATCATAGGAAAGTGAGGTTTGTTGCGATATATCCTTCGTAGAGAGCTTTTTACGTAGGAAAAGCAATGTAAGGATATTTACCTCGTTTTCCAGAAAGCCAAGTAGCTTGAGCTTTTGCCGCGTGTGGAGCGGGGCTATAGGATCCATGAAGATTAGAGTAGAGGATTTTGCCTCTTATTTCGAGCTTTCTTCGTGTGATTCTATGAGATTCTGAATATCTTGCATCATCTGCTGGTGGAGGTTTCTATAGGGGAGTGGAACTCTATGATAGTATTCTGAGAAAAGTGGTAGATATTCGTGTTTTAATTCTGTAATCCATCGTTCTTTGCGCTCAGAAGCAAGGGCACTAATAGTACTAATATTGTGAAGTTGGTCTGCGATTTTGATGAAAAATATATTTATATCTACTTCAAATGCCTGCTCAATTTGTTCCAGGTATTTACTCTGTTGCGCGAGTTTATCAGTAATAGCGTTGTCCTTTGACAGCGCTTGAACCATATAGAGTACGTGATCTCCAAATTCTCTGAGAATGTGGCCTTCTAGCCAAGGGTACTTTTCCCCACTATCTTCGAGAGAATCGTGGAGAAGTGCTGCGCATATTGTGTCTCTATCTGCCCCATTATCAAAAAGCATTTTTGCAACAGCTACTGGGTGTGTAATATACGGCTCACCAGATTTACGTTTTTGGTCGATGTGAACACGTTCGGCAAGCTGGAAAGCCTTTAAGACTTTATCCCCCATAGAGTTGCTCATTGCCCTTATCGTCTGTATGTAATCCGCCATCAGAACAGTAGGCTAACATTATTATGGCAAGATCTGCAGAATATACTGCTTTACATTTCCAAAAATCTCTGTTTTCGGGTCTAATGCCTCGATATCCGCTTTAGTAAACCATTGCATGTCCTCACCTTCGTCTTCAGCGAGTACTAGCTCCTGAGCTTCATCCAGAGGGCGTGCGAGGAAGAGAAAATCGATATGTTGATGTGCAGGCTCGCGGCGCTCTGGGCATTCTGGAATGTTTTCCTGTAGCATCGCGATGGGGTTTTTGGTACTTCGTTGACTGCGTATCTGCTATGGTCATAAGGAGGACAAGCGTGAATTATACACAGTAATACTTGAATCGTATAAATAATATTTTATAATCTTTTACTATATGAGTCGAGTGTTTGTAAACGAATAATTGATTGCAAGAGAAAATATGCCTGAACTCAGATTGCATACCATAGGCGGCACGATAACGTGCGATGAGGACTCAGTTAGAGATTTTTCTCTCTTTCATGCTGTTCATCTATCAGGCATAACCTTTCGGCTTTTTGCTTAGCTTCTAATTGGTACTGTTGCATTTCATGTAGGAACATTGTGAAGATGATCTGATCGTGAAAAGCAGCAGCTATCTGAACAGGATCTTCTGATTGCAGACGTTTTACCATCAATGCAACTATGTCACCTTCCTCATCATCAACATCAGCACGAAATTCCTCTATTCGTGTGGATAAACGCGCAATCACTTGCATAGTATCGAGATTGACACCTTGAAAGAACGGTGCGTTTGAGAGAGGAATTTGCGGGAAAACGCGTGCTCCAGGGTTTGTAGGATCTCCATGGGGTTGTAATGCACACAAAATA
>CAJXJE010000036.1 GCA_913054215.1 uncultured Candidatus Peregrinibacteria bacterium
ACGGCATCACCCAAAAACTCAAACCGTTCATTGTGACCTAGTGCTCGAGATTGCCGCACAGCACTTCTGTGTGTAAGCGCTTGCGCGAGCAAGTCTTTGTCTTTAAAGCGAATGCCGATGGTCTTTTCGAGATTAACGAAACTCTGAGCTGTCATTAATTGCTAGTGTAGCAACAAATCATCATATTTTATATTATTGCTTTGCAATAGCATTCAAGACACCATTCACAAATTTCCCCGTCTCATCTGTACCGTATTCTTTGGCAATATCGATACCCTCATTCATCACTACAGCAGGTGGAGCATCATCTGCATGAAGAAGCTCAAATGCACCAATCAGCAGTACGGGCCTCGCAATTGGGTCCATCTTTTCAAATTCCCACTCTGGTGCGTATTTCTCTATTTCGGCTATAAGCTCTGATTCTAGTGCGAGCACTCCTTCTAAGAGAACGGTGCAAAAGTCTTCATCTACACCTCCCAGCTCAGAAACATTCTTTGCCAGAGCCTCCAAGAGATCCATGTCTTTATGTTGTCTTCGCTCAAAGAGCACCTGCATAACCGCGATTCTCGAAAGGTGGCGTTTGCGTGCCATAACAGAAGTGGAAAACGGAAAGTGGAAAGTGGATAAAGATCCTACTAGGCTTTGACCTTGGTGATTCCTTTGAGGGTCTTACTCTTCTTGTTTTTTGCTTCAGCTTTTACGGCAAAAGGGGAGTTGGCACGGTTTTTCAACCTACGGATCTGTTTCTTTTGGTACTCGCTGTGCTGAGCTCTTCCAGAACTCTTTGCTCGCCGTTTTTTTGGGGTAGGTCTTTTGGCCATAAGCTTTTACAAGGTATATAGGGTTATCCCATCTTTATCTCAATATCTACACCTGAAGGGAGGCTCAGGCTTTGCAGACTTTCGATGGTATTGAAGGTAGTTTCGGACAAATCAATCAATCTTCTGTGTGTGCGCATTTCAAACTGGTCACGGGCGTCTTTGTGCTTAAAGGTAGAACGCTGCACGGTAAACTTTCGGATCTTAGTAGGCAATGGGGTAGGTCCGTGAATAACAGCACCACTGCGCTCTGCAGTATCAATAATCTTGGCTGCTGCTTCATCGAGCACCATATGATCAAAAGCACTCAAACGAATGCGAATAGACTGGACCTTTTTGTCATCTCCTTTGGACTTCTTTGTGCTGCCAGAGACAGCTGACCGCGCTATATCATCACTTCCTGAGTCCTTCTTCGAAGGCTTTTTAGCTTTAGATTCTTTCTTTGGAGGATTCATAGCAGTAGGGATGAAAGAGCGAAATAAAAGTTGGGGACGCAAGCGTCCCCTATATGCTATTTATTGATCTTCGTAATAACACCAGCACCAACAGTGCGTCCACCTTCACGGATAGCGAAGCGAGTTCCTTCTTCAAGAGCGATAGCAGAACCAAGTGTTACTTTAAACTTCACGTTGTCTCCAGGCATAACCATCTCTACATTCTCTGGAAGTTCAACCGTACCAGTGACATCCGTTGTACGAATATAAAACTGTGGCTTGTATCCTTTGAAGAATGGCGTGTGGCGCCCTCCTTCATCTTTAGTGAGGATGTACACCTCAGCATCGAACTCTGTGTGAGGAGTAATAGAACCTGCTTTAGCCAAAACCTGTCCACGCTGGATCTCTTCACGCTCAATACCACGAAGGAGTAGTCCTACGTTGTCTCCTGCAAGACCTTCATCAAGAAGCTTGTGGAACATTTCTACACCGGTAACAACAACCTTACGTGTCTCACCCATACCAACTAGCTCTACTTCGTCGTTGACGTTTACTTTACCTTGGTCGATACGACCAGTAGCAACAGTTCCACGACCCTTAATGGAGAACACGTCCTCCACAGGCATAAGGAATGGCTTGTCGATTTCACGCTTAGGATCTGGGATGTGTGTATCAAGAGCATTAAGCAACTCTTTGAGCTTTTCAATTTGTTCTGGATCACCCTCAACTGCCTTAAGAGCAGAACCTCTAATAATAGGAGTGTCATCACCTGGGAATTCGTATTTGTTGAGTAGTTCACGTATTTCAACCTCTACCAGCTCGATAAGTTCTGGATCGGACACCAAATCAATCTTATTCAGGAAGACCACGATGTACGGAACATTTACCTGACGTGCAAGAAGGATGTGCTCACGTGTTTGTGGCATTGGACCATCTGCAGCAGATACAACGAGGATGGCACCGTCCATCTGGGCAGCACCGGTAATCATGTTTTTAATGTAGTCGGCGTGACCAGGACAGTCAACGTGCGCGTAGTGGCGCTTTTCAGACTCGTACTCCACATGAGAAGTAGCGATAGTAATACCGCGCTCTCGTTCTTCTGGAGCGTTATCGATTGCGGCAAAGTCCTTTTTCTCACCTTCGGGGGAGAAGTTCATAGAGAGTGCAGCGGTGAGAGTAGTCTTACCGTGGTCCACGTGTCCGATGGTTCCAACGTTAACGTGAGTCTTACTGCGGTCAAATTTCTTGTCAGCCATGTTTAAGTTTTGGAAAAAATGGTCAAAACGGTAAAGAGGTTACCCTCATCTAGCCGCAAAAGTCTAGTGAGAAAGGCGAAAAGAGTCAAACCTTTCAAGCGGTGAAAGTCGAGAAAAGGCAGGATTTTGTTAGCAATACTTCACATTATCCTTATATTGCTGCCGTTATGAGCTTAAATATCCCCGTTGAGGGCCTAAAGGAGGCAGGACTTCTTGCAGATGGGGAGTAAATCACCAATCAGGATCGCTAGGTTCGTCTGGTTGATAGATATAATCTTCGTTCCAAGGGCCATCGTCATCCTTTTGATCTTGATTTTTAATCCACGTAGAGAGAAACAGTGTGGTAAATGTATCAAGCAACCCCTCTGTACCTAATGTTTCTTGCAAAGATTTGAGTTGAGCTAATTCTTCGAAGTTCATAGTCAAAATCTGATCGATTTGACCTCTAGTTGCTATACGAAACGTCACACAATCCGGAGACTCTGATTCTATAGATACCTCAAAGCATATTTCTTGATCTTCATCTCCTGAGAATTCTACAAATGACATAAAGACATCTTGCCAAAAGAAAGCTGCTGGGCAAGAAGAATATCCCTCTTTATGATGGGCGAGAATATGAAACGCTCAGAACGTACCCACATCTTCGTATCAGAAATCTGGCAGTGGTATGCCCGCCACAAGCGGCAACTCCCGTGGCGCGATCTCTCTATTGCAGATGATACCCAGCGGGCCTATCAGATTATGGTATCGGAAATCATGTTGCAGCAGACGCAGGTGCCGCGAGTAAAAATTGTGTACAAAGATTTCCTCGAGCGTTTCCCAAAAATCACAGATCTATCCTCTGCTTCAAACAAAGAAGTCATCCTTGCTTGGCGGGGGATGGGGTACAACAATCGCGCTCTGCGACTACGTGATAGTGCTAAAGCTGTTGTCGAAAATTACAACAGTTTCCCGGTGGAGATGGGTCAGTTACACACACTCCCAGGGATCGGTCATTACACAGCGGCTGCCATCAGAAACTTTGCATTCAATATTCCTACGGCGTGTATTGATACGAACATCAGAAGGATCCTCCATCGAGTCTTCGTGGGACCAGAGAATGCAGATGGCACATGGAAGAAAGATGATACATATCTACTCACAATCGCTGAAGAGGTTCTTGATGAAGCTTTATCCACTTTCCACTTTCCACTTTCCACTCGCAGGTCGCAGACCTGCGCTGATTGGCATGCGGCTCTGATGGATTTCGGATCCCTTGTTTGTACCAAGCGCAGCCCAAAATGGGATGTTTGCCCTCTTACCAAAGCAGGTATCATGAAAGCAGCGTACAAGATCCCAACCCCCAACCCCCAACCCCCAACTTCCAAACGTGAACCTGGGCGGATGGTAGGGTCCAAATATATTCCCAACCGTATCTTTCGTGGGAAGGTGATAGAAGAACTACGTGATGAGGACAGTGGACTCAGCATCAATCAAATCGGAACAAACATCTGTATCGATTGGAACCCAGATGAACACACGCAGTGGTTAGAAGGAATCATCACAGCACTCAAAAAAGATCATCTTATACAGACGTCTGGTGCGAAGTTGGTCTTAGTAGACTAACTACTCATCAATCATTCCTTTCTTAGCTGTTACACGGTTTTTAAGAACCATGACAGCAGTACCTATGAGAACAAAGGTCAGAAAGATCATAAATGCCCAGTAGCCAACACCTGGAGAAGGGGCCCCTTGCTGCGGCACAGGGCCAAGTGGCTGAATGTTCGGGAGTGTATCTACTGGCTTTTCTACATAGATGACATTGAAGTCACCTTGTGCAACTTGTACCGGACTTGCGGTGTCTGTGGGTGGTGGTGGAATTGGCATATCTTTTTTGGGAGGAGTAAAGCCCGGTGCAGTATCTGTACCGGTAGGAAGTAATGGGGACACAGATGTTGTTGCAGCAGAATATTCTCGCGTACGTGAACTTTCAGCTTCCTGCGCTTTAGGTGAAGATGCCTGATCTCTTTTTTGTACCTTTTGTACAGGTGCTCGGTCGGGGTCAAATATTGGTAAAGCGAAATCCGCTACTATTTTTGCGTAAGATTTAGCAAACGATGCAGAACGCTCTGCCTCCTCTCTGTTTTCGAGAAAGTACTCTAAAGGATCCTCCTCATTCAGAAATAATCCATAGGCAATACTGTCATGCTCCATATGCGAAACAATCAGCGCGTTCATATCGGGTATGTAATAGAGAATCTCACGCGCGGTGTCGAGTGTCAGACTATCATCCGTTATTGCTGCTATCTTTTCTACAGTCCCAAGAAATTGACAGTCGGGTCCGATAATTTTACTCAGAGAACCTGGTGTTTGTAGAAAGGTGGTCGTCACTAAAAATGCGTGTTTTACATCGTGATCTAGGGCTTCTAATTTGCTGCAGTCTGCATTGGTCATATCCATTGCCATCTGTTGCGTTTCTTGGTCTGCTATAGGCTCAGCTGTGTATTGTTCGGGGATAGCAGGCTTATTCGGATCTGGTTCTTGTAACCCCATATTCAAGAGAATATGTGCAGATACCTGCAGCGGACAGAGGAGTCCGGCAGTGACAATCAGAAGGCTACGAAAGAGGGAGGTCACGAGCCTCAGTATAGAACGTTAGTGCACCGTAGTGCTACTGGGGTTTTTCTTCCTGTCCTGGAAGCGGTGTGTCGCTGAATCCTACAGAGTCATCTGTTGATTCTTCAGAGGCTTCTGTCGCGGGCTTTTGCCCCATTGCTTCGAGGGCGTGCTCTAGACGCTCAGAGGTTTCTTCCACTTGCTGAGGCTGTTCCGGTGCTGGAATGTTAGGATGCTTTGCATCTCCTGCTGCGGCTGCGACACCAGAGCTTGCTACTCCTTTTTTCCTTCTTCGCCATGAGAAGAAGCCATATCCTATGCCTACAAAGATAAGACCTCCTCCAAGATATTTCATACGACCAAGTAAGGCTACTGCCATGGATTTCTTTTGTGGTGCTGCTGTTTGTTGCACTTCATCTTCCCCTTCCCCCTCTTCTCCCCCCTCTTCCAAGGCGTCTTCTTGCATTTCTTGAAGTATTGCTTCGGATTCCTCATCTACCCCATTGGTAGTGGGAAGGGAAGGAATCAAAATATCACTTTGATCCAAGACAGCAGGTTCTTCCTCGAAAGGGCTCTCGGTAGTGTCTGTAGTTGTACCTTGTTCAGATTCTGTACTTTGCTCGATTTGCTCTCCAGATCTAAAGAATGTTGGCTGCGTCTGTGCAGCGGGCTCCTCGGCAGCAGGTTCCTCTACTGCTGGTTCCTCTACGACAGGGTCTTGAACTGCAGGCTGCGTATTCGGTACTGCCTGATTGGGTTGCTGTTGTTGCTCTGCAGTCGGTTGACTCTGTGCATTTTCAAGCTCGGTAAAGACATCAGCAGGCGAGAGATACGCGTGTGCGCTTGAGGCCGTTAGGCTGAGTGTCAGTGCCGTTACTGTAAAGATGCTTTTGAACATAACTTAAGAGTTATAGCTTGTAGATTTGATAACGGTCTCTTGATATTCGATCCACTCAAAGATTCTGAATGTCCGGTCGTCTCTATCGATCCACTGCACATGAGAGTTTTCAGAATCGTATCCGTATTCTGCTCCCATGCGATTAAATTGCTGGAGCGATACTTGTAGCACAGATACACCACCACGTGATGTTGCACTCGCTTGGAGAACCAATGTAGTACCTGTTCCCCCATCAATTTCTGAGTTCAATACAGAAGCATACAAACCAGTACACTCGACAAGCAGGGTACCAGAGGCAACACCTTCTATCAGATTTCCATATATTGTTAGTGGTCGACATGATACTTTTTTGGTTTGGTCTGCTTTGTTGTAGAGAGCAAATGAATCCGCTGCAATTGCGACGTTTGTGGCTTTTACATTCCACAAGATGCTTTCAATGATGACATCGTTGTCTCCGTAATCGGAGTTGTTGTGTGTTGCAGCTGTAAATTTGAATTGCCCGATAGAAGAAATCCCGACAGGAACTGATGTTCCATTTGGGTCAGAGAAGGGAGAGTTGGTAATAGAGACAATCTTAGAGTGCACGCTTACATGGTTATTCCCCCAAATACTTTCGATAGTACTGCCGTTATCTGTTGGAGTTGCCTGGCCGACAAAGATCTCTCCAGTGTCGATTCCATCATTGTTACTGAGAGGAAGACCATTTGCAGAGCTTTCACCGCGTGCATCTACAGAGTTTCTTGCGGTAAGTCCGATAGAAAGTACTTCTCCAGAAATACCACCTTGCTCATCTGTTTTCATACGTGGCCTTACAATCACATCTATTTCATTTCCCTTGAGGGCAACGAGTTGTCTGTTTTCCATGTTTGCACAGAAGTCACCAAGCTCATTACCGCAACCACCTAAAGTCGCAATGGCAAATGACTGTGATTCTCCAGGAAAGTAGAGTTCGAGCCTATCTATGCTACGGACGTTATCCAATGCTGTGAATCGAAGATCTGTCACATCAATATCCTCCTTTTGCGCGTGGAGCGTCAGTCGTAAGATAGCTTCTCCTAGAACTCCTCCAAGCAGTTGGCGGTTGCGGAGAGGGGTAGTGTCTTGGGTGATAAACAGATCTCCTTGCTTTGCAAGGGTCCATACTACGGATTTAGAAGTTGTGACGGTGATATCACATCCGGCTTCATCTCCACCACGACATTTCGCTTTGTCCGTAATGATTCCAACAAGTTTACCTCCGTCATTCGGATCCAGTGTTTCTATCCCTATGTAGCCTTCGAGGCCAATCTCAAATCGCATCTGAAGACGATTGCCAGTAAGACTGCTTTGAACATCTCCATGGAGCTCAAAGATAATAGACCTATCTTTCGGAACGACGTATCCACCTCCGGCCATATCGTCGAGTGTCACGTTACTTCCATTAGAAGAAACGCCTTTTTGTAATACAGTATCGACTAAGCCGTTAC
>CAJXJE010000037.1 GCA_913054215.1 uncultured Candidatus Peregrinibacteria bacterium
ATCGGTACCAGTGATGCCGATAACACAAAGTTTTCGTGCAGGAAAACCGTAGCGCAGTGCAGCAAGAAATACCTTACTGTTATACCAAAGCATTCGCAGGGGGTTTCTATCTCCAATAAGGCTTTTAAAGCGTTTTAGCATGAGACACAGAGCATAGCACGGGCTGCTTCGCAGTCCTTGCTAAGTTGCTCCGAAAGTTTTTCCGCAGAGCCAAAATTCTGTACTTCTCGGATCTTATCAACAACTTCCACTGAGAGAGAATGTGGAGGTATGGTAATAACGTAGTCAAGAATATGCACTTCACATGACGGGGGAGCACCTAGCGTAGGTCGTGCTCCATAATGCATTACAGCAGGGAGACGAATACCATTATTTCCTAGACGAGCAAAGCACACATATACACCTTCATCCATCTGCGGTACTGCACTCATCTCTAGGTTAAGCGTTGGGAACCCCAACTCCCGACCTTTACCTGTGCCTGTAATAACGTGTGCGGTAAATTGCATTATTCTTCTGAGCTATTCTTTTCTTTTTCTGCGCGTGCGCTATCTGCCATGTTCTTAGAAATAGCTTGTACTTGGTCTGCAATCTTTTTAAGTTCAGTATTTTTTTCTTTGGCACGATCGGATAAGTTCCATGCCTCTCCGGCTAGTCGAACAGTTTCATCAAAATCTCTGTTTACTCCAGCACGGTAACCCCGTACCAGTGCACGGAATGCTTCGGTAATCTTTACAGCACCCTGGACAATACTTTCGTCGGGCTTTGAGGCGTGTGCACCTCGTGCAGCTAGCAACGCTCTTGCAGAGGCATACTCTGCTTCGGTGATATTGTCTTGCTCTAAGAAAGAGAGGATGATAAGGATCTCACTTTCTGCTTCAGAAAGAAGAGCCTGCGTTCTGCGATCTTGTTCGTACATAATAAAGCGATACAAAATCACAGCCGTTTCAGCTCGTGTCAGTTCCTTACCTGGAGAGAGAGTTCCTTCCTCAGAGATCATGGTCATCGATGTAGTGATACCATAACGCATGTACGGGTAAAACCATTCATCAGTATTGGTAACATCCTGAGAGAGAGGAAGCTTGATTTCACTAAATGCCATTTTTGGCTTTGCGCCAAATGCCTCCTGTACCATTTTCATAAACTCTACTTTGATGACAGCATTGCCACCGTTGAATTGTTCTTTTTTTGGAGGACCATCAATGATCTTAGCAGCTCTTGCCAGCTCTACATACGGCTTATACCAGTCGTCGTTATTCACATCACTAAAGACAGTGTTGGCTTCTTTTGCTTGAGCAAGCTGCTCGTCAGTAATCAGTGGAGCTACAATCATTTTTAGTGCCTCTGCACGATTCACAGATTTTTCGGGCTTAAATGTTCCGTCTTCGTATCCAGAAATAATGTTCTTACTCTTTAAAAACATCACTGCATTGTGGGCATAGTGATCTTCTGGAAGGTCAGAAAATGAATCTTCATCAGCAAATCCGATAGTCGGAATCAGTAGAAGTGTGAGGAGTGAAAGAGGGGAGTAGCGCATGCCCCAATCCTAACAGACAACTGTGCTCTCAATCAACGGGAATAGCGCTCTGAGAGCCAAAGTAAGACCTCCTAGATAATAGACAAAAAGTCAATAATATGTTAAAATAATAAGTCAAATGAATACAAACTACACATCCCATATATTGGCTTTCTACAGCGTTTTTCTTCTGATTATTGTAGCACCATTATCGGTCTATGCGGCAGACAGTAGCTCGTTTCGGTTGTATGATGGCGCTTCAAACATTGCAGATCCAACCCCACTTGGTTCGACATCGTTTTCTCTAAACGAAGGTGGAGAGACGTGGATTGCGTATCCTATTGCTGGGAGTAATTTCCAAATTATAACTGCACCCCCAGCTGCTGCATCGAGCAGCTCATCGAGTTCTTCTAGCTCAGAGGCTTCTGAGGATAGTGGGCCAACAGGTGGTTCGGGGGGTGGACATCGCGGAGCAAGATCGAACGAAGGTCGAGGTCCTTCTAGGCCAGCAGCTCCAGAGGAACCTTTGGCTCCAGTACTTCCTGGTCAGATTTCTGATCAGCCAGATACCGTTTCCGAGGAGGTTATTACCGAAGATGGTTTACCCGGAGCAGAACTCTTTGTGCCAAGTGGTCCTGAATTCACACCCCCAACCAGCGTTCCTACGGAGTCTGTGTCTGATGTGCGCAGAGAACCCGTAACAGTACCACCACATTCCTTTGATATCACAGAGCAAGAGGATCTCGTTTGTGATTGTCCTGAAGTGCATACTGCTCCTCCAAGGATCATCCCTGTACCAACAATATTCCAGGGTCCAACGCCATCCCTTATTGTTCTTATGATTGTATTCGGACTCGGGTATATCAGCAAATCTGTGAGACCAGGACACATAAGCATTACGAGAAAGACTCCTTCACCAAAAAAGAAACGATGAAAAATATGCGACTAATCACTGGCGTATTCTTTCTTGCAGCAGGATTACTCAGCATTCCATTTGTATCTGCAGAAACCACTACACCACAGCGTATTATCTACAATGGTCATCTACTCGATAGCTCGGGAGATGCTATAACCACAGAGCACAATATTCGCTTTAGTTACTGGACGAGCACAGACTATATCGCTGGTGATGTTACTGCTACAGGTGCCATAAATATTGGTGCAACGGAATATGCTTCTTGGAATGAGGAGCACGCAATGACGCCAAATAGTGACGGATACTTTAGTGTCGAACTTGGTAGTGTGACGTCCCTTCCAGATTTCTCAACCTATAGCATTACCACTCTGCTTAATCTTCACCTTCAGGTAGAAGTGAAGCTCGCTACAGCGGGAGATTCGAGTTATGAGCTACTGGATCGCGATAGCTCTAGTGATACTATAGATCGCTCTCCAGTACGTTCTGTACCGTTTGCGCTGAATGCAAACCTATTGGATAGACATGCTGTTGGTACTGCCAGTGGTTCGCTAAGCTTCCTCGGTAGTGGAGGATATTTGCGAGAGGCTGGGACACTCGAAAATCGCTTCACGATAGATGCAGATAACTCTAGTGGAGGAACGCTCTATTTGCGATTTGGTGCAAGCCTTGGCAAAGAGTTGAGTTACGAACAGGACAACACTTACTTTAACTTTAATGATGATGTAAATATTACAGGTAACCTTACACTTACAGGACTTATCAATGGTATTGATATAGCTACGCTTGCCGCGGCTTCCGACCAGGTACATCTTAAGGTTAACAGCGGTGCGGGCCTCAATATAAACGTTGCAGCAGGCGACTATCGTCTCAATGGCAACGTGACAGAGTATGCAGGAGCTAGTAATCAGCCCCTTACTGATGAAGCGACAACCTACGTATTTCTTGGATCTGGTGGGCTTGCTATTCGTACGAGTGGATTCCCTACGGATGAGTCGTTTATACGTTTAGCAGAAGTTGTCACTACCGGTGGTGCGATTACCACTATCTCCGATAGGAGAGTATTTAATGCTGATGATCGGGAACGCACGATTGTCCGTACCTACGCTCCAGGATATCAAGGAGCTGCTTTCGAGGGGGATGGATCGAATAACACGGGGCAGCTCTATGTCACAAATTCAGGCGCAGCAGTGACAAATCATTATATATGGACAAGCACGAGGTCTAGTCTACAGGATTACGATATTATTATTCATGCTGAGGTTCCTACAGATTTTGTCCGGTGGGACACGAATCCTATAAGCCTCTACTACAGGACCACTTCTGGTAGCTCAGATGATGCCCAAATTGATATAGAAGTCTATGATACGGCAGGAACACAAGTAACGCTCTCCGGGGACTCAGCAGATCTCTCAAATACCTCTTGGACTACAGCAGACATAGGATTTACAGGATCCCCTACGTGGACGACGGGAAGTGGATTTTTGATCAAGATTCGCTCTTTCGCTAAGGATAGCCAACAAGTGCAGCTGGGACATCTTCGAATTCGTCAGGTAGAGTTGCCCTCTAAATAGGGTTTTAGCCCTATAGTAAAGCACAAACTAGGAACAATATTCTTATATATAGGTCAAGGTGTACTGAAAGACCAAATAGTGTTTTTTTGTTATAATAATATGAAACCCAAAAAAACACTCTATGAACCTTCTACTTACCATTAAGCGTCAAATCGGTATGCAGTATCTGCTCAGAAACACAGCAGCAGCTCTTATCGTGCTCATGGTTCCATCCATTGCCTTGGCGAGTTCGTGGAGCCCAACGCTTCTGGTAAACACAGAAGCCTTTCAGACAATTGACGACGGAGATGGCTCTACAAACATTGAGTTGCGATTTGGAACTACGGGAAGTGGGTTGATCTTGAACGTTTCTGAAGAGCAGTTCGAATTTGATGCAAATGTTGAAGTTCAAGGTACGCTATCCGGTAACATTATTCATGCTCAAGATAGCTTTACGTCTTCTGGAAACTTGATGATAAAGGGCACAACAACACTTTCTGGTGCTGTTACGATTAACGATGAGGCGACATTCGGCTCTGGAATTATCATTAATGGTGTGACGTACATCTTCCCATTTGGCGATGCGTCATCTACGGGTAAGCTTCTTGCTTCCGATGGAAATGGTAATTTGTCATGGACAGCAGCTGGATCTACGCCAAATACCTTTCAAACACTTTCGATTTCTGGTCAGGATGACATCGTATCCGATCAGACTTCTGACACACTTACGTTTGTAGCAAGTTCGAACATTACCATTACGACAAATGCTAGTACAGACACCATAACAATTGCTGCAGCAGATACGAGTCAGCAAACAACATTCACGCTTTCTGGTGATGGAGGAGGATCAGACCAAACTATCTCTCATGGAAATACGCTAGAGATTGCTGGAGGCGCGTCTATTACTACAACGGCATCTGCTACAGATACTCTCACAGTAGATGTTACTGATGATTCTATTGATGGTTCTGAATTGGCAGATACGATTACTCTGGATGCAGCTACCACGTTTACATTGGGATCCAATAATTTGATATTTGATGCTACTAGCTCGGGGTTCTTTAACGTTGTAGGAACAGCTTCTGGTAGAACTATTCACGCGCAGGATCTCCTTACATCATCTGGAACATTGATTGTTGAAGGACAAGTGACACTCGCAAATACAACGAGTTGTACAAATCTTACAACCAATTCTGCAGGAGTGCTTGCCTGTAATAACACGGACTATATAGAGGAGTCAGAGCTTACCAATGAAGCGCAGTTGGAGACACAACTCGGCGGTATCGATGTTATCGTGTCAACGGAGCTCAATGAACTTGTTGATGATCAAGTCAATGCATTGTTCCAAGCAGGATCTGGAATCTTCCTAGAATATGATGATTCTGGAGGAACGCTCACAGTGCACACAGGATTTAGCAGTGGTGCACAGGTAAGCCTTAGTCCGGAATATGCCGGTGCTGTGTACTATGGAGATGGAGGGAACAACGTAGGTCAGATGGTACTGGCATATGACTCTTCGAATAAAGAGAACTTCTACAAATGGACGTCTACTCTCTCCTCTCTTCAGGATTACAACATCTCTGTACGAGTAAAGGTACCAGAAGACTTTGATCACTGGGATGGATCTGTACCGTTGCAGTTTAGATATCGTACCAATGCTGCAAGTGCGAATGATAACCAGATTGATATCACGATGCTGGATACTGCAGGATCCTCAGTCTCACTGACTGGAGGTGTAAACTTTGCCAATACCTCTTGGACGACAGCAACGATCACAGGACCAGAAGCTGCGGGGACATACACTCCAGGGAGTTACATCACGATACTTATCGCTATGCAGGCGCGCACAACCAATGATGGTGAAGCGCATGCTGGGTTCCTTAATATTAACTGGCACACAGAACCGTAGAGGTTCCTGATCCAGAAAAGAAAATAAGCGTAAAACCTATAGGGTCTTTGACGCTTTTTTTTGAATGCGAAATGGCTTAGATAAGCCAAAACAATACTTTCTCTTTACCAGTAGGAGCTTGAGCAGCGATTTGTCAGAAAGTTTTTATGCAAAAAAACGGGACTTTTTAGGGCCCCGTTCAGCGCATGAGGAGTTGCGTCTTCATCTTCCCATTACCTGAACACACTTTGTTGCAGTCTAGGCCGCAGCTATCGCAATCTTCAACGTCACTACATTCCCCATCACCACACTCGTTCTCACAGTCGGAATTACACCCATCATCACATTCTTCTCCTGCATCAGTAGTACCGTCTCCACAGGCGGGTGGATTTCCACCTGAATCTCCACCTGTAGTTCCTCCACCAAGCCCGCAATCCACCGAGCATCCATCATTATCTATAGGATTTCCATCGTCGCATGTTTCCCCTTCTTCTACTATCCCATTTCCACATACAGGTCCAGTATCAGGCCCCCCTCTTCCTGGTTGGCAATGACCATACGGATTACAGGCAAATGTGGATCCTTCTGGAAATTCATCAGAGCCATAGTCCATGCTAAAGCAGCCTATTACGTCCCCTGGCTTGAGCCACCAGTGATTAGTGTCATCGTCGATTCTCGCATAGTCTTCGCCAAACTGTTCCTGCTCATAACTATTTACTTGACCACAGCAATCCATCATTATAATTCTACACGTGTTCGTTCCGTTATATTGTGCTGATAATAGTGCCCCCCCATCTTGTCCTTGATCCTGATAGATTCTAAGTCTGTCATTGTAAGGAGTTGGTTCAAACTCGCATGCTTCTCGACAGCATAATCCTTCATAGCGATTAATATCTTTTGTGCATCGAAGACCTTCATTGCAGCTATATTCATACGACGCCGTAAAGTACAATGTATTGTCACCCCTAAAACAGCAAAAGCCTTCTTCATCTACTCCACCCATTGGCCCCTCTCCACAGTATTCTCCTAATGTTCTATTTAGTGTTTCAATAATATTGCCGTAGTCATCCGAGCACGCAAAGTCATCTACATATCTAGGAGGGCAAGCATCTCCTTCCGTAAACTGTCCCTGTAACGCATCTTTCTCTCCACCCACACTTGCAACAATCGCAGAGATTATTAGGAGTACCAAACCAAGAACCCCTCCTTATACGGAAATACTTTTAGTTGCGGTAAACAGTTTTTAATTGCTTATCGTTTACCTAAACGTAATGTTTTTCTAAAATTTTGCATGAGGTAATCTGCGACACTTTTAGAATTTACAGGTGTTGATGCATTATTTCTACTTAGCATGCAGGTAATAAGCCCTATCTCTACACCTTTATGAGGTTCGAGCGCCAAGCAGACAGTACTATCGTATTGACTAGCACGTTTACCAACACCATCTTTTTTGGACAGCGTTATATAGTCAGCAATTTTTACTTTTCCAATGACCTTCACAGGCACCTGTCCAAGAAGTCCAATCAGTGCAGCATTGCCCTGCAGTCCAACTTTTGAGTTACCAATGAATCCCGGCTT
>CAJXJE010000038.1 GCA_913054215.1 uncultured Candidatus Peregrinibacteria bacterium
CTTCCGATCTTTCGTCGTATGGATCTGTTTGTAGAGAAGACCATGCCGGCCATCGAAAGTTATGCATCTGCAGGCAAGGTAATAGAGATCGATGGAAAAGGCAGTGTAGAAGAGATCTACGAACGAATTAAAGAGGGAATTAGTGGTTTGTGAGGTGTGATTAGCTAAAATAGCCCAAGTGGACTATCCAACAATCACCACTGATCAATCACCACATATGTCTTCCTGCCAGATTTTTACTCCGAGCGAAATTAAATCTATCCGTCATGCGGGGAAGATTCTCGGTGAGTGCTTGGAGCTTATGGGAAAATTGGTGGCTCCAGGGATCACGACAAAAGAACTCGACCGTGCTGCAGAGGAATTCATCAGAAAACATGATGGGGCTACTCCTGCGTTTATGGGTTACCACGGCTACCCAGCGACACTCTGCACATCGGTAAACGAGCAGTGTGTTCATGGGCTTCCTGGGGATTATGTCCTGAAAGAAGGAGACATCGTCTCTACCGATTGTGGGGTGCTCTATGACAATCTTTTCACTGATGCTTGCCGCACGTATGGCGTGGGCAAAATCAGTAAAGATGCCGAGCGTCTTCTTACTGTCTCCAGCCAAGCACTCGCAGATGCTGTTGCTATGATCAAAGCCGGTGTAAAAGTAGGAGACATCTCTGCAACCGTACAAGGTACGGTAGAGGGGGCAGGGTTTTCTATCGTGTCTGCACTCACAGGTCACGGACTTGGAAAGACACTGCATCAGTTTCCTGATGTTCCCAATTACGGAGAGAAGGGGACAGGACCAAAACTTCCTGCAAATACGATCATCGCTGTAGAACCTATTGTCTGTATCGGTGGCGATGGCATCAAAGAAGCAGATGATAACTGGACGATTAACACGAAAGACGGATCACTCTCTGCACACTTCGAGCACACGCTGTTAATACTAGAGGATGGAGTGGAGGTGATAGCGTAAATAGGAAAACGAGGAAGACGAGGAGTGCGAAGAAAGCAAGGACCATCGTCCTCTTCGTTTTCTTCGCTATCCTACCTACCAACAACTCATGACTATCGACCCGTTTCTCATCGGACTCATTGGCTCTGCCATCTTAATTGTTGGGGCCGCATGGCCGGTACATACTGTGTCGCATCCAGCACGTTCGTTGAAGAACTGGCTCTTTCTTATAGGAAGTGCGTGTATGTTTTTATATTCCGTACTGAATTATTTTGAAGGGGGATTAATCTTCTTTATCTTGCTGCAAATTCTCATCGCGATTACGACGGTACTCATGATGCTGGATACCAGTGACAAGTTCGATGTTCCATTTATTAGCATGGTCGCAGCAGCTCTTGTGGTGTATTCACTTTATCTGTCTATGGGGACTGAAACGATCATATTCGTTGTAGGACTCACAGTCCTTGGGGTTGGTTTTGCTCTCAATACAGGCACATTCAAGCGTAATATGGCCTTAGGGCTTGGCAGTGCAGTCATAGCGGGGTTTAGCTATCTGTCTGCTGACTGGATCTTCTTTGGTCTTAACTTCTTCTTTGCAGTGTTCTCTTTTTATCATGCGTCGAAGTTAAAAACGGCTTCTAAAGGGTGAAAAGAGGCTAAAATTGTATGGCCATGACAACAAATATTAACTTTGACAAGGGATTTTCAAATAAACTCAAGATTTTTCCCCCTTGCCGCTTGTACAAGCACAATCTGCACTGTAGGCTCTTTCGGCTTGTATCCCCGTACTATTTGTGGCTAAGGATGTTATTGAACTCGTCGGCGTTGTAGAGGAATCATTCCCAAACACCACCTTCAGAGTCAAAATATTAAGTCCACAAGCAAAGGATCATTCGATCCTCTGTACGCTCGCTGGACGCATGCGTGTGCATCGCGTACGCATTCTCCCCGGCGACCGGGTGAAGGTAGAAATGACCCCTTATGATCTCGAGAAGGGTCGAATCTGCTACCGCTACAGGTCTGATCAATTGATCGACTTAGAAACCGGTGAGGCTAGCCGTCCTCCAAGAGAAGGCGATGGCCCTCAACAAGCGTAAGTATCTCTGTATTTCCCCCCTCCTTACGTGAAAGTTCGTGCATCCGTAAAACCCATTTCAAAAGGTGATCGCCTCGTGATCCGCCGTGCAGGTATACGTATCAAAAAAGGAAAGATCAAAGGAGGAAAAAAGGTACGACGTATTGTTTCTTCTATTCCCCGCAATAAGCAACGCCAAGGGTAACCCCCATCTACCATGCCACGTATAGCAGGAGTTCAGCTACCGGGTAACAAACGTTCAGAGATTGCTCTGACGTATATCAAGGGTATTGGGCGTTCGCTATCTCTTTCTATCCTGAAAGAACTGAAGATCGATATTAATAAGAAGGCTGACGATTGGTCAGATGATGAGGAAGGAAAACTCCGAGTACGTATCGAAACCGAGCTCGTAGAAGGTGAGCTGACCCGTAAAGTTTCAATGGATATCAAACGTTTGCAGGACATCGGTACATGGCGTGGCTATCGTCACCGCCGCAAGCTTCCGGTTCGAGGGCAAACATCCCGTCGTAACGCGCGTACCAAGCGTGGTAAGAAGAAGACGGGTGGATCTGGTCGTACTTCCCTTTCTAAGACCTAAAACTTATGGCTACTATTAAAGCTAAACCAAAGTCGAGGAAAAAGAAGATCAAGAGAACTCTTCCCAAGGCTCGTGTGTGCATTCATGCCGGTGAGAATAACACGATTGTTACGTTCACAGACTTTGAGGGCAACAAGATTGGCGGAAGCTCCTCTGGTTCTTGTGGCTTTAAGGGGACACGCAAATCTACACCATACGCCGCAAAGATTGCTGCAGAGACTGCAGTAGAATCGGTGGCTGGTTACGGTATAGAATCGGTCGATGTAGAAGTAAAAGGCCTAGGACCTGGACGCGAGCAAGCGATCCGCGGTATCCAAGGAGGAGGACTTGATTTGAATTCAATCGTTGATCGAACACCTGTACCGCATGGCGGCTGCCGAAAAGCAGGACGCCGACGCGTATAACATTTACTAATTTCACTCTTAACTATTCACTCATGAGATTTACCGGACCAAAAGCAAAGCGCTGTCGTCGATACGGAACCAACATCTTTGGTTCTGATAAGTACGACAAAATATTGCAACGAAAGCCTTACGGCCCAGGTAAAGGACCACGTACTCGTGGTAAGCGTCCGAGTGAATACGGAAAGCAGCTTCTCGAAAAGCAGAAGGCGCGTGACATGTTCGGTCTTTCCGAGCGCCAATTCCACCGCCTCTACAAGACTGCTGCTTCTTCGAAAGAGCAAACAGGTGAGGAGCTTCTCAAGCTCTTGGAGCGACGACTCGATAATGCATTGTATCGTGCAGGGTTTGCACTGACACGGTTCCAGTCACGTCAGTTTGCAAGCCACGGACTCTTTACCGTTAATGGTGTACGTGTTACATCTCCTTCATACCGTTTGAAGGAGGGTGACATAGTAGAGATACGGACAAAGAGCAAAACTTCGCCAGTATTTTCTCCTATTTTGGAGGCGCATGAGAAATACATGCCGCCTTCTTGGCTTAAGGTCGATGCCAGTAACCTCAAGATTGAGGTGACGGGATTGCCTGCAGCCGATGATTATGAGCAGGCTATCGACGTCCGCCAAGTCATTGAGTATTACTCACGTCGATAATATTCCTCAACCTTCCCTTCTCTCTTATGCACATCATTCAGGAAGAAATCGGTCTCCCAATCTTCTCCGCTCAATCCGGAGGAGCAACAGGGGATGACGACTCTCACAAGGTGTTTACCATCGGGCCTCTACCCCCTGGATTTGGAATGACGCTAGGTAATGCTATGCGTCGCGTACTTCTGTCGAGCCTACCAGGCGCTGCTGTTACCTCCATGCGAATGAAGGGCATACAGCATGAGTACACTACCGTTAAAGGTATCCGTGAATCTGGTATTGACATTGCTCTGAACTTAAAGAGCTTAAAGCTCCGTAAGTTTAATAAGGATTCCGAAGTCATTACTCTCAAAGGTAAGGGCCCAGGAACTCTCACTGCTAAGGATTTACAGGTATCTTCTGATATTGAAATATTGGAGCCTGGACATGAGATTCTCACGCTTGAAAAATCGGGTGAGGTAGAGATTAGCATCACGGTAGAAAAAGGTGTTGGATACAGCCCTGCATCTGAGCGCAACAAAAAGAGCAATGAGCCAGGACTCATTCACATTGATGCAATCTTCAGCCCTGTAACGAAAGTACAATTTGATGTTGAAGCTGCTCGTGTTGGTCAGCGTACTGATCTTGAAAAGCTGACATTGAACGTAAAAACCAATGGTTCTCTTACTGCTGAGGAAGCAGTACAGTTTGCCTCTCAGCTCCTCAAGAGTTACTTCGAGTACTTCGGAAGCTCAGAAAAGGTTGTAGAAAGTGACTTTATTGCAGACTTCTCTCGTGCAGGTGCACAAGCTACAGAAGAAGGCGAAGCAGCTCCTGTGAAAGAGAGCTACACCCCTATTGAGATCCTCAACTTCTCTCCTCGAACACTCAACGCCCTTATTAATGCAGGTGTTGGTTCTATTGAGCAGCTGACGAAGTGTAGTGAAGCGGGTCTGAGTAACTTCCGAGGATTCGGTGCGAAGGCTCTAGACGAAGTAAATGACACACTCGCAGAAAGAGGTTTAGCTCTTTCCGATGATGACGAAAAGTAGTACAGTCTACCGCCTCATATGCGCCACCGCAAATCCAGAAATCGGCTAAAGCAGAAACCCGGTCACGCGAGGATGATGAAGCGTAACCTGCTGACATCTCTCCTGCTATATGAGTCTATTCGTACCACCAAAAAGCGTGCTGCGGTAGTTGCTCCTCAGGTGGATAAGCTGATTAACTACGCAAAGACGCATTCCCCACATGTAGCGATTCGTTATATCAACAAAACCGTGACTGATAAGAATGCGAGCAAGAAGATTATGGAGGTGTTTATCAAGCGTTACGCAAAGAAGAGCAGTGGTCTTACCCGTACTGTACCTGCTGGTTTCCGTATCGGAGACGGTGCAAAGGTGGTAGACCTGAGTCTTGTCGAAGGAGAAGAAGTTACCACTCCAGTAGAGCAGATGAAAGAAGCACCAAAGAAAAAGCCTACCCCAGTAAAGCAATGAGAACAACCACGCTAAAACCGGCAGATCCCAAGTGGATTATCATTGATGCTGAGGGGCAGAACCTCGGACGCATGGCGACGCAGATTGCCGTGATCCTTCGTGGAAAGGGCAAAGTAAGCTTTAGCCCACACCAGTTGTGTGGAGATCACGTTGTTGTGATTAATGCGCAGAAGCTCTTCTTTCACCCTACGAAGCACCGTCGAAAGATTTACGTATCGCACTCTGGATACATAGGACACATCAAGACACGAAGCTTGCAGTACATGATTGATAACAAGCCGACGCTGATGGTTGAGAAAGCCGTTAAAGGAATGCTCCCAAAAAACCGTCTTGCTCGGAAGATGCTCAAGCGTCTTCACGTGTTTGCAGGTGCAGAGCACCCACATGAAGCACAACAACCTAAAGCCCTTACTCTTGCCAAATAATTATGACAGCAGCCACTAAATCTCAGTACTTCTACTCTGCGGGAAAGCGTAAGACTGCTATCGCACGTGTAAAACTTTTTGATGGCGGAAAGGGAGATGTCACGATCAATGGCATGCCTATTCGTGATTACTTTCCTACGTTCCTCCACACAGAGAACGCTTTGGCTCCTCTGCGTATTACGAACCTTGCAAAGAAATACAACATAGAGGTTTTTGTAAAAGGAGGTGGAAAATCTGCACAAAGCGATGCTTTACGTCATGGAATCAGTCGTTGCCTACTCCTTATCGATCCTGAACTACGTAGTACACTCAAGCGTGAAGGATTCCTTCGTAGAGATGCGCGTATTAAAGAGCGCAAAAAGCCAGGACTCAAAAGAGCCAGGAGAGCACCACAGTTCTCCAAGCGATAGAGATCTTCTTTACGCTTCAGCTTTCTCTTTTAGATTTATTCCCATCTTCACGTAGAAGAGGGAAGTACCTTCTTCGGTATCCAGAATAAATCTCGCATCGATAGTCGAAAGTTGCAAGATAGTCTGACACATCTTGAGAAGCATCTTTGGAGGGATACCAATCCCTGCATTCATGCAGGTAGCACAGAGGCCAGCTGCATCTTTTGAACGAATGAATTGATCTCCATTATCCACAATAATACCACGCAGTTCCTGCTGGACAGTGAGGATATAGTGTTCAATGTAGGGCTCTAGGCTCTCTACTGGCATGCCTTTAAGCTCTGGCAGAACCTCGAGGATATCGAGATCTGAATGAATGGCATGAGCGATGCAGGCATCTATAGACATTTGTGTGTTTGGGTTTTTTTAAAGTTTTCATATTAGTATAGCAAAAATTCGCGAATTTTGGAAGGGTCATATTAGCCCTAGAAATAGCGTGTTGTGCAGCTATTCGGTTGCTAGGATTGCTCTCCTCATTGAATTTACCCCTTTTCTTATGCGTATAGTATCAATTCTTATTGCACTCACAGTGTTTGCACCTGTAACAGTTTCAGCAGAAGAGCTCTCAAACTCTCCTCAGTTTCGATATCGTGCACAGCGCACACGGGCGATCTCTCGTCCTTCTCACCGTTCTGTAGAGCGTAATACTCGTACATATCGTGCAGGTATGGCAGCTTACAGGCGTGGATTTAACAATCAGTTGAAGCGTATCGAGGCTGCTCGTGACGCTATTCGTGATGAATACAAGCGTGCAGAAGCTCCTATTTACGGGCTCAATAAGCAGGGATTCGTACCATTTAACTGGTTCCGCACTCGTCGTCACGTACGTCACCTCTACTGGCAGAACCACTTCCAGCAGATACCAGGAGCGAAGATTGGCGAAGGGTCTGCAGGGCAGGAATAAGAACATCAATCGTGATAGAAGGAGTAGAGGCTTGCCCTCTACTTTTTCTCTATACTGATAAAGGATAAGCCACCCTAGCTCAGTTGGTAGAGCAACGCACTCGTAACGCGTAGGTCGCGGGTTCAACTCCCGCGGGTGGCTCCACAGTTCCAAAAGATAATGGAACTATTTTTTTGGCTGATA
>CAJXJE010000039.1 GCA_913054215.1 uncultured Candidatus Peregrinibacteria bacterium
ATCTGTATCTTTAATAACAGCGATTGTCTCTTCAATCGTAAAGTTTCCCGACTTTACTTCCTCCACGGTACCGCTTAAATCTGGTGGCACCATAACCTTATGTTCAATGAGTGTTGTTTCTGGAACTGTTCCGAGGATATCACCACCTTGCACTTCGTCACCGACAGTTGCGGTTGCTGTAAAGTCCCATTTTGTACTGCGGTTTAGAGCTGGAACCTCGATACCACGAGAGATAAATGGACTCTGTGCTTCTTTCTCGATGAGCTCTAGCGGTCGCTGGATTCCATCGTAAATGGAAGTCAGAAGGCCTGGAGCAAGCTCTACAGAGAGAACGTCTCCTGTGCATTCTACGGGTTCACCAGGGCCTATTCCGGAGGTTTCTTCGTAGACCTGAATAGAAGCTTCTTCACCGTGAAGTTCGATGACTTCTCCGATGAGTTTTTCTTTCGAGACTTTTACAACCTCGAACATTTTTGCATTGCTCATACCCTTGGCAACAACCAGTGGGCCGGCAACTTTAGTAATGATGGCGTCTTTCGACATATTAGGAGTGGGAAATTATTGCAAAATATCAGATCCGACTGCGCGTTCGACAATGCGCTTGAGGCGCTGCAGTCCGTAACCGGTAGCTCCTTCGTGAGAAGGAAGTGGGATAATAGCGGGGAGGGCCCCCTTGGCGAGCTTCTTTTCGTCATCTGGAGAAATGCCGCCAGCGAGGTCTTCGGTAATAAATATTATTGCGTACGTGTTTACTTCGATGCCGCGTTCGTCTTCGCGTTTTTCTCTCTTCAGCGCAAGGAGTTGTTCTAGTGCCTCCTTTGGAGACTCGACAGGGATCACATCTACACCGAGTAGAGAGAATCCTGCTACTGCGTCCTTGGAGCCGATGATAGCGGTCTTGTATTTCATTAGAGAACGTAGTGCGAAGCGGAAAGAAATGGAGGGAGCATCAATTTAATTTCTTGAGGACTCATGTTTGCACGCTTACCGATCAGAAGAACTCTGAGGAGCTTCATCTGACTCTGGGCAAGAGCTGCAAAGGCAAACACGGGTTCGATACTCAGAGGAATGTTCCACATGTGTGCAATATCATCTGCAATCACCTTACTAAGCGCGTGCTCAAGAGCGTTTGGATCATCGAGGGTTTTTCGAATACTTTCAGAAAGTTTGTACGGTAGTGAAGATCGATCGATAGCACCAAGAAGACTTGGCACATCTTTTGTCAGTGTCGCTGGGTCTATGCTTCCTCCCACGATGAGGTCGCAAGATTTTCGCAACGCTGTACGGATGTTCGTCAGGTCGATCTTATGTTCGACATATCTTTCTATTGCTTTCGATCCACTGGTACGTGCAAGAGATAGTTGTAGAGTCGCAATGTACTGCGCCACTACACTATCAATAGCGATAGGATCTGCACCTTTCATTGCTTTGGCTTTCTTCACAAATTCAATGAGGTGTGAGGGGAGTAATCCCTTTACGTCATCATCAACAAGGGCTTTCAATGTCTCTGTGCCATATGCAGTCATGCCACTTTGTGGCTGACTACTAACTGCAGAGGTAAGACCGTGATGCTTCTTGAGAAGATACGACAGTATCGGTGCATCTTCTTCGAGCCAGAGAATATGGAAAGTAGGACGCTTTGCAGCGGGTGACATAGTGTCGACTTCTTCGCGTACCCATGCTCCAATTGCTCGGAGTATTTCATCACTCTTTGTTAAGCCTTGGTCTATTGGATTGGTGAGTTTAAGTTCGGTTAAAATCGCTTCTGCTTCTTTGAGATCTGCAGCTCCGAGTAGGCGATCTCTATCGCTGGCCGTCAGCAGCAGTTGCTGCAAAACCCCCGTGCGCCCGGAGGCGTACGCGAAGTGCTGGCCAATAAGAGACTGCATTACGCTCATGAGAAGAGAGTTTTAGAAATGCTGAGTTCATGTGATGGTCGCACCACATGTTCCATTAGATGTTCGAAGGTGAAGTCTTGTTCTTCTTTTTCTGAAACAAAGAGGAAACCCCCCTTAGCATGCGTTGGCTTTTCGATACGGAATTGTTCTGAAGGGCAGATTTTCTTGAGAAGATCTGCATGCTTTGTACTTGGGTGAATAATACCCTTAGCCTTGATGCCCTTAATACATACACGAAGCAGTGGCTCTATGTCCTTATCGCTGACTTCACTGAGTTTCTGTGCTGCTTTTGCAAACACGGTGTCGAGCATCTCTTTCTTTGTCGAGAGTACTGCGTTTCGTTTCTGCGCATTGGCATGCGTTTGTGCTTTGGTAGTTAGCTGGTCCATCTTTTGCTGTTTGCTGACGGCGATCTCTTGTTTCTTCTTTGCGAGATTGCGTTCACTTTCCTCACGTAGTTGTGTGACGGAGCGCTGGTGCTCTGTGCGAGCATCGGTAATGTATTTATCAGCTTCGGCGGTAATGGCAGCGAGAATATCTTGTAAAGCCATGGTAATTAGGGCGTAGGGAGGTAGGGCGTAGGGATTAGCTAGTAGCGATGATGATTCCTTCCTTGAAGGTGTTCAACATGAAAAATGAGATAAGGAATCCAAGCAGAGCGTAGGTTTCTACAAGAGCAGCCATGGTAATAACACGACCTGTCAGCTTGTCGTCCTTTGCAAGCATGTGCATACCAGCGCTACATACCTTAGCTTGGTATGGAGATGAGGTAAGACATGTAAGTGCAACAGGTAGAAATGCTGCAAAAAGAATCATTCCTTGGGATGCAGAGATAGCAACTTCACCGGTGATCACTGGACCGTAGTTAAAGATGAAGAGTAGAGAGATCACCATTCCGTAGAGCCCCTGTGAACCAGGAAGCACCATAAGAGTGATGACTTTACCGGCAAGCTCAGGCTTTTCGGTAAGAAGACCTGCACCGGATTGACCAGTCATGGATACACCCATAATGGAACCGATACATGAAAGGCCTGTGGCCAGTGCAGCACCAAAGAAGGCGAATGCAAGACCCCATTGAACCGCACCAGCATTTGAGACAGCTGCTGCTGCCGCAGGATCCTGAGCGAGTGCTGCGAAAGGTACAAGTGCACCTGCGGCTGCGAGAAGTTTGTAAGATGTTTTCATGGGAAAACGTGGGAGAAAGAAAAGAAAATTAAGACGTAGTTGAACGGTGGAATGGAGCGAACCCCTTTCCACCTCCCTCAAAGAATTGAGAGAAGAACTCAATAAACTGGAGACGACCAGAATGGATAAAGCTTCCAAGAGTATTGAGTGCAATAGAAACGGTGTGACCACCGAGGAAAATAATGACAATCACCGGAACTGCGAGCCATGTGGGAAACAGTTTCCCCATCTCTACAGCGACTTGATTGATCGCAGCAGCAATAGCACCGGTCACCAGCCCTAAGGCAAGAAGACGCAGGTAGCTGAGGCCGTTAGTGATCATGCCAATGGCAAAGCTCATGGTGCCGAGCAATCCCATCACTGGACGAATGAACCACTTTGCCCCGTATCCTTTGCCCCATATCATTATAGCGATAGAGGCATAGAGTACATATTTTGGGATCTCTCCCATTCCTTCTGGTGCAAGTACAAGGAAGATGACGGATCCGAGCAGTAGGTGCGAGGAAAAGTCTACCCAGAGTGCTTCTGCTTTTCTGCCATGAATCCACTTTTGCTGTCCTGCAAGGAACATACCAAAGAAGAGGTGCGTAATACCGAGGGTAAGAGCTAAGTTCTGTAGGAAGTCGATTCCACTTTGCTGAGTCAGGTTCCAGAGCTGTCCTTTAAACATCAGACCCTGCGCAGTTTCTTTTGTCAGGAATGCAGGGACTTGCTCTGGTGTGAACCCAAGCCAACCTCCAAAGGGAATTGAAACAAAGAACGTCATGATTCCACCGAAAAAGAGAAGCCATGGTAGCTTTGCTTCTTGAATAGTTTTGCGAGATTTTAGGAGATACGTACCAAATATCAATGCAATGATTGCTCCGTATCCTGCATCGGTAAGACACAGTGAGAAATAGATAATAAAGAACGGAGAGAGTGCTGCTGTTGGGTCCATCTCATGACTGAGCGGTAACCCGTAGAGATTGGTAACACTCTCAAACGGGGCTATGAGCTTGTTGTTTTTCAGAAGTACTGGTGTCTCTTCTCCTTCCTCAGGTTTTACCTTGATGAGTGCAATTGCGGGGTTGAGCTTTTCGAGTTTCTTCTCGAGTTCGCTCATGCGAGGAGCAGCCATCCAGCCGAGAAGTGTAATGGTCGATTCTGTGGCAGCCATAGATTCACGTACTTCTTGCTTTTGATCTAGCCAGTGCATAAACAGCTGTACCTTAAGAAGATTTGGTAGTTCTACTGCAAGTTTTTTTCTTTTGAGAGCATTATTTGAGAGTACTTCTTCGAGTTTCTTCTCTTCCATGATTGCCTCTTCTAGGCTTTGGCTAGGAGTTGCATCTACTTGTGGTAAAGCTGCGTGTGTCCAGCCGAGACTGGTGGCGATCTCTTCGAATGTTCGAAGATCGTCTTTCCAGATGATGGCGACGAATGCCTCCTCTTTCTCTCCAGTATTCGAAACTTTCTCGAGCACGCTGCGCTTGAGGGATTGTGTCATAGAGTCGTGGAGTTTGTGCTCTGCTATTGCTGGCAACGTTCCAAGGATACGTAGTGTATTTTCGGAAACGTTACTTTCATTCAGGTTTGCATTGAGGTTTTTCCAGGGGCTTAGTTGCGTGCGTAGGTCTTTTAGTTCTTGAATACGACGAGCAGCTTCGGTGTCTTCTTTTTCGAGAGTATGCAGTTGCGTTACTATACCTTGCACATCGGTATGTTTAGTAGCGTGCGTCACTTCTTCGATTGTTGTCTTCTTGTCGCACACTGCACGTGTCTGCTTATCAGCAAAGTCTTTTAGAGTCGTTGCAGCAAATGCTACTTCTGCCTCTTTGTACTCTACTTCTGTATGGTCGATGCTGATTTTCTCGGCTGTAGCACGTACATCAATAACTCCTTCGTCGTGCAACATCGAAATAAGCTCTTCTCTTAAGCTAGAGTGAGCGATAATGCCGACTTTTTGCATTTGAACGAGAACCATTTAAGCTTTAAAGAGGGAATCGGGATCTTTTGCAATTTTTACAAGCTCTTCTACTGCAGAAGACTCATTCTTTTTGGCATTCGATTCGACATTGCCAACTTCAGTATGTGCGTCCTCTGTTGCTTGGCTTAAGATCTGTGTGAGCTCTTTTTCGCTGTATTTTTTGAGTTCGGCCTTTGCTTTTCCCTTTAGTTCCTCAGTTGCCTGTGCCTCCTTTTTGGCTATAGCTTGGGAAACATCTTCTTTTTCTTTTTGCATCGCAACCACTTCTACTTCACATCGTTTCTTCTCACGTTTTTCAAGTTCTTGGATCTGTGTAAATGGAGAGGTCCCTGATGAAGAATTTTGGGATCCTTGTGCTGTTTTAGTAGGGTTCATAGGAGATCTGGTAAATCTCGCGGACTGTAGTGAAATGATACAGAAAAATCAAGGCTCTAAGAGCTATAATTGCTAATTAGGCTTGAAATTTCTTTGCAATTTTTTTGTACCTTTATCCCCCTAATTGAGTGCTGAGAGGCTTTCGTATGTATACTGATTTCTAATGAATGCACTATTAATAGCGTATATTCTGTTACAGATAGGTATAGCTGGCAATCTTCATGGCTGGAGTTCTTTGGTTTTTCTATTTACCAGTTTTATTTTTCTTAGCATTGGGGCAAAGAGAAGTCGTATATCTTTCAAGGGGGCAGAGCTAGCATTAGCTTTCCTTTTCCTTATTCATGCTGTCGTTCCTTCTTTGGCGTATGATAATCAAATTTTATATCCATTCACGTCCATTATCTCTTTATTGTTTGCCATAATTCTTGTTGTTCAGATAGCGTTTCCATCGGCTCAACTGCGACGTTTTATTTTTGTTGCTGGCATTTCTTATGCGGTTGTACTGTACGTTCTTATTCCCGTTGTATCGCCATTACCTCCTATTGATGTGTTTCTTATGGCGCAACAGTCAGCTCATCGATTATTAAATGGAGTCAATCCTTATACGGTTCCTATTTCATATATAGAGCTAAAAGAGCAGATAGGGTATTCACAAATCCCGGGTTATATGTATTTACCAGGAAGTCTGCTATTGCAGACAGTTGGACTGCTGTTCGGCGATGTTCGATGGATGAGTATTTTCTCGATGTTTACTTCAGCATTTGTACTATGGCACCTCGGGAAGAGAAGAATTCCAGAAAAGGCATATTTGCTGCCACTACTCTTTCTTTTCCAGACGCGAGGAATGTATCTAGTTGAATTAGCCTGGGTAGAGCCTCTTCTGCTAGCAATGTTATTTCTTGCATTGCAGTCGCGTTATGCTGGATTTTTTTTAGGGATATTTCTTTCTCTCAAACAGTATCTAATTTTTTTTATATTTCACATTATCCTTCTTGGAAAGCGTACCGCCTCTATTGGGCTTGCTGTAGCCGCTCTTATTATTATCCCTTTTGTTTTTTGGGATGCTTATGCGTGGTACGTTAGTGTGGTTGATTTTGTTTTGGTTATGGGACATCGTCCGGATGCACTGAATATCCCTACAAGATTTGGTTTAGAGTTACCCCGCTACTACTCTCTTATTGTAGGAGGAATTATCTCGCTTATCACTCTCCGGATATTTTGGTCTTATGAGCGGCCTCTTGGTTTTCTTTTTGCTGCGACTATTAGTATATTTGCTACCTTTCTCTTTGGAAGTCAGGCATTTATAAACTATTACATTTTTGTTGGCGGTATGATTCTGTTAACAGCTGTGCTTACTTCCTCTTCACACGAATAAATCCAGAGATATCGATAGTTTTGATACCTTTATCTTCCTTTTGGAGCTTATCCAGTAAGAGGTTGATCCCAATAG
>CAJXJE010000040.1 GCA_913054215.1 uncultured Candidatus Peregrinibacteria bacterium
CATTTTCCACCTTCACGATACTTTTTACCCAGTCCCTCTGCTTCTCTATACAGCTTCAATGCATCTTCACGAGAAAGAATCCCGAGTCCAACTCCTATTTCTACCGATGTGTCACCCGTCCAAAGTCCTTGTTCTATAAGTTGAGCACCTATCTCTGTCTGCCCATCGATGATTCCATTGTCTTTGTGTATCAGATAATTGGATTGCTTCACCATAAGCTTCGCCAGTTCTACACCCATATCTGCATGTAATAGAGCAGTATCGACCTTGCCATCTTTAGAGTATTTCTTTGAGAATTTTCCTGCTTTTAGCGCACTGTCCCATTCATCTTTTGTCCAATGTTGCGCAGCTGTACGTAGTGCATCTGTCCATCCATCACCTGCAAATACTTGAGCTCCTGCAGTCTCTGCTGCTGCTATACGATCATCCATTTGCCCTTGTTCCATAAGTCCTGCACGTACAATTGGCGCAAGTCGTATACCTCCTTTTGCAAGAGCTTCCATAACAAATGCACGTCCATTTGGCCTTGCTACGTCGATGACATGAGGACGAATTTCGATAAGCACTTTCGACCGATCAACCATGTGGTTGAATAACTTTGGACCAAGTACTTTATGTAATTCGCGAATATCTACGACACCACTCTCTACGAATACATCGAATTGAGGCGTGTCGACAAATGCATCCCATTGTTCGTTGATCCAACCATATGCTTCTGCACGCTCAGGGTTTCCCCACACATTCTCTGGTTGTAAATGCGACGCAGCAAATGCAACAGCTATTTTATACATTTCTACTCCTTCTTCTTTTGTATACGCAGCACAAGCAATGGCCACTTCCAAACTTATATCACCACTGATGAGTGCTTTATCGATCATTTTTTGTCCGGCAACAGTATCTGCATCGATAATTTTGTCTTCGATGTGAATCAAGTTTGGTGCACGTTTTACCATCCTATCAAACAACTCTTTTGGCATGTACTTCAGTAATTTATCTGATTTCAACACACCACCACCTGAGTATAGATCTGAAAATCCTATGTACTTCATACCCTCGTGCCACTCATCTGGAGACCAGTGCATGGCAGCAAAGAGGTTACGCTCATCCCAGTCACGCTTCGGGCGTAAGCACATATCTGCCGCAGTCATAGCATCTTGGATACGATCATCCGCCTCATTTCCTGTTACGACACCTGCGTATACACATGTCATGAGGGAAATATTTCCCTCATAAAGTTCATCGGTAAGAATCCGCTTTCCTTCTGGTGTGTCACTACACAAAAGCTGCTTCCCCACTTGCACAACGTGTTTTGCATGATCAAGCATGAGTAGATAATTAGCTGTGCCAATAGCAGCCACAAGTGCGTTGATATTTATTACCCCATCAACGGTGTATGTAGAGATAAAATCATCACTTGCGATATACGTCTTCCACTGCTCATCAGTCCATTTCTCTGCCGCGCCGTCTGCAAAAGGATTTTCAGCCATATCGGTTCATTATACCTGAATTTGCTGTTAATTCATAGTCACTGACTCCTAATCCTTCTTCTTTGATTTCTTCGCTTCCAGCGCTGCGACTTGCTGCTGAAGTTCGTTCAACCACTTTTCATCGACGACACCTGCTTTTTTTACCAGCTGCGACTCTCGAATACGCAGGTTCGAACCACTGATTCTCCATTGTGGATTTACATTGAGGATCTGCATGATCTCATTTGCTGTTACCCTTTCTGCAAGTGTCAGTACTACCTCACGCTCGTCACCAGGATGTTCTTCCATCTTGATACGCTTTACACCAACGCGTCGGCACACGAGCTTCAAGTGTAAAACAGCAAAGAGGTTGCACACTTGTGGTGGCAGATCACCAAACTCTTCACGGAGGTCATCTTCAAACTCCGAAAGAATCTCTTTGTTACCACTCCCTGCAAGTTTTTGGTACACCGAGATCTTCTCTTGTTCATCAGGAATATAATATGATGGTAAGAGTGCTTCGGTTGGAAGAAGTATCTCTACTGTTATTTCTTCTTCGGCACCTTTTTCTCCAGACTTCAATTCTTCGACAGCATGTTTAAGCATGCGTAAGTAATGACTCACTCCTACAGTTTGCATGGAACCTGACTGACTCGAACCGAGAATTTCGCCTGCGCCACGGATCTCTAAGTCCCGCATGGCAATTTGGAACCCACTCCCCAGTTCACACGCCTCCACAATGGCCCGCAAACGCTTGCGTGCGTCGTCTTTGAGCTTCGCACCATGGTAGAGGAAGTACGCGTGTGCCTGCGTCTTAGAACGCCCTACACGACCTCGAAGTTGGTAGAGTTGTGAGAGACCAAAACATTCCGCAGCATTCACCACCAATGTATTGGCTCGTGGAAGATCGATTCCGTTTTCAATAATCGTCGAGCTGACAAGCACGTCGTATTTCCCTTCTTTAAATTCGCGAATGCGCTTTTCCAATTCATCAGCTTTTAACTGACCATGTCCCACAACAAATTTTCCACTCGGCACAAGTTCACGCAATTTATCCGCAAACGCATCAATCGTTTCTACACGATTATGCAACACATACACTTGTCCCTTGCGTTTCAATTCATATTCAATCGCTTGTTTGATAAGCCCATCAGAATACTTCCGCACTTCCGTAATAATCGGCAACCGTCCTGGTGGTGGTGTGGTAATCATGGAAATATCCCGCAGTTTATGTAGTCCCATGTTCAGTGTTCGAGGGATAGGAGTTGCGGTGAGTGTGAGAATATCAACATTGGCACGCATGTCCTTAAATCGTTCTTTTTGTTGCACACCAAAGCGTTGTTCTTCATCCACAATCACGAGTCCTAGATTCAAAAACTCGATGTCTGGCTGCAGGAGTCTGTGCGTTCCTATCACAATATCAATATCGCCTTTGCGCAGCTTTTCGAGTGTCACGCGTTGCTGGGCTGGGCTGCGAAACCGACTCATTAAATCGATACGCACATTAAAGTCCTCCATACGCTCGGTAAAACTTTCAAAGTGCTGTGACGCAAGGATGGTAATAGGTGCCACCACCGCAACTTGCTTCCCATCGCGCACCGCTTTGAACGCCGCACGCATGGCGACTTCTGTTTTTCCAAATCCAACATCTCCACACACAAGTCGGTCCATCGGATGATCGTTCTCCATGTCCGCTCTAATATCTTCGATAGCTTTTGTCTGTCCGGGGGTCTCTTGATATTGGAACGCTTCGCTAAAACGCTTCATCTCTTTGTCATCCACACCATAGGAATACCCGCGGGCCTTTGCACGCTTGGCGTAGAGCTCCAAGAGTTCCTTTGCGATCTTCTGCGTCTCTGCGTGCATCTTCTGCGTCACCTTCTTCCACTCGTTCGTCCCAAGACGGGTAAGAATTGGCTCATTCCCCTCCTCGTGAACGAACTTACTCAGCTTGTCTGCCTGGTCTACTGGAACAAACAACTTGTCCCCTTCTGCATACGTAAGCTCTAAGTATTCGCGCTCGGTCCCATCGATATCTTTTTGGGTCATCCCCTCAAAGTGTCCGATACCATGCTCCATGTGTACGACAAAATCCCCCGGAACAAGCGAGGTAATAAAATCGAGTGCGAGTTTTTGGACACTGCGCTGCTTGCCCGCTTTTTTTAGAGAGAATATTTCCCGATCCGTCAAAAGTGCACACTGTAAATCTGGATTCTGCAAACTGTGTGGCAACAAATCATCTCGGTCTGCACCCACAAGAGTCATGGCCCCCTTCCGCCTCTCATCTTTCACACTAAAGGGAATATGCTCCTCTTCACAAATCGCTCGCAGCTCATCGAGACGCTTCGTAACAACTGTGAGAGACCAATCCTGCTGCAACTTATCACGCACATCGTTTAAGAAGTCTGTAAGCGTGTAAAACTTGAGCACGGAAAGATAGCGAAGGTGTATGTGATTCTCTTGGGCTTCTGGAAATGCCGTAAACCGTAACGTCATCGTTTGTAATGCGGGCTCTATATCATCTTGATCATCAAGAATAAGAAGATGGTCTTTGGGAATCTGATCTTTCAGGTGTGCAGTTCGTTCATACAGCACCGGATACACCTCCAGTGGTCCTTCCCACTTTTCGGTCTTCGAAAGGTCTTCACTATCGACCGCGAGAATATTTTCCACCACATCAAATTCTAAAGAAATCCGAAAACTATGGCTCGATTGAATGGGGAAAATATCGAAGATATCTCCTGTGCGTCGATATTCACCTGGACTTAAATATAAATCCTCTCCATGGCTGTACCCAAGATCGATGAGTGTTTCTACTACTTCGGTAAAATTAATATTTTGCTTCTCCTGTAAGACAAACTTTCGCTTTTGCAGATCAACATATTCCGGGAATGATGCATCCCACGTATCGCGATCACAGATAAATGCCTGCGTGTGATCTTCTTGCATAAAGTGTAAAAACGCCTGCAGGGCCTCGGGGACAATCTCCTCGTTTTCATTTTCAATCTTGTCTAATCGCTCCACTTCCACACCAAAAAAATGAAGCCAATGCGAGAGGGCTTCAGTATTATTCACATTCTCCGTCACTGTAAGTGATGCCCGTGGGGTAAATGAATACACACAACCAATCAGAAGGGCTTTCGCGGTCTCATTTGATGTTCCGGATACGATAAGACGCCGCTTTTGGCTAAGCAGTTGGTCTAAGTCCCGGTGAGTGGTTTTCCCTACAAGAAGAGAGGGCTGCATATTAAAAAAATGAATGAACCATACGATGACACTTTTGCATTACTCTTGAATGCGCAGCGGCATGATCAAGTGCAACAAATTCTCATTACTCGGCACATGAAAGACTGCGGGATGCATACTATCTGTTAAATGCATCTGTACAACATCATCATCTACGTGCGCGAGGAAATCAAGTAAATATGAGGAGCTTAGGGCGATTTTATTGTCCTCACCCGTGAGCTCAATATCAAGAGTTGCCTCATCACGACCTGCTTGGGTGTGCGGGGTCGCAATATGCATAGTGTTATCGCTTTTACGTACAGTAAAGGTGAGGTTATTATTCGTTTCTTTTGCAAAGTAGTGCATACGCTTAGCTATTGTGGAGAGGTTTCTTGTTTTAATAGATGCTTTTGTGGTTTTATTATCAGGAATAATCTGTTTGTAATCTGGGAACTTTCCATCAATAAGACGAGATAGGAGTTGGGTACTGCCAATATTAATTTCAATTTGCTGTGTACTGAGTGCAATTTCTATTTTTGGAGAAGAGGTTTTTAATGCACTATCACCATTCTTTTCTTTTTTATCTCCCTTAAACGAACTTAAAATACTCTTTAACTCTTCTAATACTTTCGCAGGAATAATACAGGACACATCTCCACCAATTGTATCTGTATGAATGGTGTATTCAGAAAGTCGGTAACTATCTGTAGCCACTAAAATAAGATTTCCTTTTTCTGTATGCACATACACACCAGCAAGCACAGGACGTAGTGTGGTTTTTGCTGATGCAAATGTCACCATATGTAATGCCTCTAATAATGGCTGTGCCTCCAGTGAAAAGGTTGTTTCTTTTTTAATAGGAGAAATAGTTGGGTACTCACTAGCAGCTTCTCCTGCTATTACCGTTTTTGCATGTGCTGATGTACATTTTAATTGTGTACCCTCAGAAGTTTCTAAAAGAACTTCTTCATCACTGTTGTACTGCGCAAAGTTTACAATTGCTTTTGCGGGAACAGTTATTGATCCTTCGTTTTCAATATTTGCTTCAAAGCTTGTAATAATACTGAGCTCTAAATCTGTCGCACTTATCTGACAGCGTTTTCCTTCTACTTTAATTAATACATTTCCAAGTATTGGTAATGCTTGTTGATTTGATATCGCACGGCTTACAAGGTTGAGTGCCTGTAGAAGGTTTGAGGTTTTACACAGAAATTTCATATGTCTATAAGAATAGGAGATAGATATTAATTAAAAATAGTCGTAATAGTAAGGGGTTTTGTAAAAAGAATTTTTACAGCCTTATCTTGTGGATAATTCAGAGTAACTCTGGCAATCAAAGTTCACAAATGGCTTTTTTAAGCCGATTAGCCTGTGGAAAGCATTGTGGACACTCTGTGGATAACTCGTGGACAACTGGGGGTGAAAGATAGGACTACCTATAAATGCAAGATTAGCCCTACAGTAAGCCAAAAGGTTAGATGGGGTGTGGAAAAGTATTGTTAGGGTGTGTATAAAGGGATATCCACATTATCCACATCTTTATGTGGATAACTTTTTTGCACAAAAAAAGCCGAAAGTGAAGTATTTCTACGTCTAGTAGGTGTTACTACAACTTTTTACGAAGTTCTTCGCGGTCGGAGGGTGTGGAAGACTTTGTGCGATTTTCACGCAGATCAATCACACCATTTTTCATCATTACAAATTTTCCATCTTCAATATCTGTAGTTACAAATGTTGCTGTGGCAATAAAACATCCCGCACCAATTTTTACACCAGGGTTTGTACTGACATGCACACCAATACGACAATCATTTCCAATCACACATCCAAACTTCGTGCGTCCTGTTGCAATCTTTGCTTCCTTACAACTCGAAACAACCTCCTCCTCATCTAACCGAAAGTTTCCGGTGATGGCACCACCGCCAAACGAGACGTTTGAACCTATGACACTATCTCCGATGTAGTTCATGTGCGTCCATACATGGCTGTGTAACACAGACCCCTTTACCTCCGTGCTAAACCCTACAACACAATTGTCACCCACACTCGAGCCACGCACGAGTGCGTTATTGGCCACGATCGTATTTTTTCCGATATAGGCAGGTCCACGAATCACTGCGTTGTGCAGCACCTTCGCCCCTGCAGCTATAACAACGTTACCAATAATATCTGCAGAAGG
>CAJXJE010000041.1 GCA_913054215.1 uncultured Candidatus Peregrinibacteria bacterium
TGCCGAATACGGTGTGCTTGCCCTCTAGCCAACTGGTCCCTCCTTTCTTTTGAATGATGAAGAACTGTGAACCATTGGTGTTTGGTCCGCTGTTGGCCATAGCGATGGCACCCTTTTTCATTGGTAGAGACTTGAGCTTGTCATCAAAGCTATATCCTTGTAGTTGCAAATAGTCTTTTACCGTTGCGTTTTTGAGCTCCGGTGGCAGTGCACCATCTACTTCGTTCTTTAACTTCTTTTTGTGGAGTCCGTAACTATCGGCATTAATTTCATCTTCAAATGTAGTACCAAAGACACTCTCGCCTCCGGTACCGTTTCCGTTTGGGTCTCCTCCTTGAATCATGAAGTTAGGAATCACACGGTGGAACGTCAGTCCATCGTAGTAGCCCATTTTTGCCAGTACAATAAAGTTTGTGACGGTTTTTGGGGCTGCATCTGCATCGAGCTTGAGGGTAATACTTCCTTCTGTGGTATGGAGAATCACTTCGTAATCTCCTTTTAGGAGCTTGCCATTAAATGCGGTGTCACTGTCTGGAGCTTCGGTGTCGTTCATAGGAGTTTCGGTTCCTCCGCAGCCTACAAGTAATGCAAGAGCGAAGAGGGGAATTATCAGAATGTGGAGGTTTTTCATAAGCCGGAGTAGGCTACTGATCTCCATCGCATGAATCAAGTGTTTGGGCTATAATTTTTGCTATTTGTAAAGCGGCGTCTGGCTTACTTAGCCCTTGGATAGCCCTGCCCATCTCTATCCTTTTTGAATCATCGGCAATCAGCCTGTGCACAGTAGGCAAAAGTTTCTTTGGCAGATCCGTTTGTTCGAGGTGCACACATCCGTGCTGCGTGGTAACTTTGGCATTGCTGTATTGGTGGTCATGTCCTACTCCTCTCAGTGGCACAAAAATACTCGGGATGCCGTTGGCCGCGAGTTCTGCAATGGAACCTGCACCTGCTCTACTGAGTGCAAGGTCTGCGCACGCGTACAAGTGTGGAAGCTCTTCGTTTGCAAATTCTATGCGGTAGTAATGGTCGGTTGGTGGATTAAAGTTTTCAGTGATCTGCATTTTTTTTCGACCCGTTATATGAATGATGTCGCAACGTAGCAAGAGATCATCTAATTGATTGGTGATCGCCTCGTTCAACGCTTTTGCTCCTTGGCTTCCACCGATCACCAGAAGCACAGGCTTCGTTCCGTCGAATCCTGCGATGAGTAGCCCTTCCTCTTTTGATCCTTGGGTGATGCCTGCACGGAGAGGGTTTCCTGTGTAGTGGAAGTTGCTTGGAAAACCGGTGCAGATCTGATCAGCCCACTTGGAAACTATTCTATTCGCATTACCACTCACGGAGTCGGATTCATGTAAGACGATAGGGATATTTTTTTTCTTTGCTGAGTAACAAAGGGGCAAGCTGACGTAACTTCCCTTGGAAAAAATAATATCAGGGTTTTGGCTCTCAAGAATTTTTTTTGCACGACCGGTCGCTGTTAAAAATGCAAACGGAAAGAAGATCGATAGACGCGGTGCGTTGAGTATTGAAAAGGGAAGATTATGCTCACGTAAAAACGTTGCATCGTCAGGTCGTGGACTACAGACAAAGTGTGCCTGAGCCTCCTGCCCAGCGGGGAGGTATTCCCGCATTGCCTCCCACACAGCAACTGCAGGTGCAATGTGTCCAACCGAGCCGCCACCAACGAAAAGAATCTTCATATTGAGTGCTTATTATCCACTAATAACTCCTGCTTGTCCTCGTAGTGCGCCTTCTTTTCTGTGTTTTCCTCTCCAAAGCCGCTGCCTGTGTGGAATGCATAGAAATATTCAGCAATATACCTGTTCCCAAGAGTAGAGAGACCAGAGAAGAACCTCCGTAACTAATAAAGGGCATCGTAATTCCTGTCAGGGGGAAGAGTGCGAGGTTGACTGCAACATTCAGGAGTGTTTGAGTAGCGACCCATGTGGTGATTCCTGTTGCGACGAGAAATCCGAATCTATCTGGGGCTTCCATAGCGACACGATAGCCACGGTGGACGAAGATGGCGTACATACTGAGGATAATCATCAGACGCATAAACCCGAGCTCTTCTGCCATGGCTGCAAAGATCGTGTCACTCTGTACCTCAGGCAGATAGCCAAATTTCTGAATCGACTTTCCATATCCCAAACCAAAGAAGCCCCCGGAGCCTATGGCAATCAGTGCTTGTTTTATTTGGAATCCAATTGTTTCACTAATAGAAGGATCATCTGGAGAGAGAAAGGCTTTAAATCGATTTTTGATGTATTGCTTTTGCATAATAATGGGCAGCCCGATGACTGATGCCATACAACCTCCCAAAATAACGTGAATAATATTTCCTCCTGCAACAAAAAACATCACAGCGGCGATGGACGTAAGGACCAAGAACGATCCTAAGTCTGGTTGTAGGGCAACCAGGATCGTCGAAAGAGAAAGCAAGATCGCAAACGGTACAAATCCATCTTTCCAGGTTCCGATAAGTTGCTCACGTTTTTGCAGCCACAGCGCCATATAAAAGACGAGTGTGAGCTTTAAAAATTCTGAAGGCTGCAATGAGAACGGCCCTAGTCGTAGCCAACTATAAGCAGTACCGTAGTCTGCACTAATGCCAGGAATGAATACCAACAGTAGAAGTACGAGTGATAAGAGAAAGAGTGGCATCGCAAGACGTTCCCACAGGCGGTAGGGAATAATCATCATGAAGAACATGGCACAAAACCCTACAAGTACATGGAAGAAACTTCTCAGCAGATAAAACGAATTACTGGTTTCTTCACGCAACCCTTGTGCTACGAGACGTGTGGTAATTTGATAACTTTCAAACACTGAGACACTTGCCACCATCGCAAGACCAAACAGTACGAGCACAGTAGCAAGGCCGAAGAGCAGGAGATCCATTCTTCTAAACATAGATCTATTGTAGCTTAAGCGTTATTGATGCCTCGTAAAAAAGCCTTTCGGTGTTTTCCTGCCATTGTGGGAAAGTGTGAAAAGATCTGATAGGCCATTAGCTTCCAGCCTTGTGGCACACGGTCAAACGTTGGCACTTCTCTACGAAGAAGTACTGCAGATTTCCCGATTGTTTCCATGCGACGCAGGGAATCTTCTAGCGTTATCACATGATGATGGAATCCAATGGCGTGTGGCTCAAAGTACAGTCGTACACCAGCATCACGTAGTCGCATTCCCCATTCGATATCTTCCCAACCATATAAAGTAATATCTTCACGGAACGGAGTACGCTTAGCCACCTTTGTTGGGAGGCTCATATTTGCGGTGTAGGAAAACTGATGTTGTATGGTGTCCGGCACAAAGGTTCCTGCGTACGCTTTGATCTTTGGGTAGCCAAATTGCCAACCGCTTTGCATCAGCCATATCATTACTTTGGTGATCTTTATCTTCGGGTCCCACTCGACAGAACCAAGGACTGCGATGGGTGTACTAGCGTGCGTATGAGCGCTGATATGTCGCTCGCAAGCATCGGGTGCTAGGAGAATATCATCTCCAATAAAGAGCAAGGTGGACGCCTGTGCCATCTCCATTCCTGCGTTACGTGCTACTCCTTGATGACATGGCGGGATTGTTGTAAAGCGTATAGGTATCTGCCAATCGGTCTTGGCAGAAAGAGCAGTGAACTTGTCATCTTCTACGTCGTTTATCACGATTACTTCAATTTCATCTGCGATGGTTTGCTTTTCGAGGTACGAAAGACAGTGCTCGAGGATATCAGCTCGGTTGTGCGTTGGGATGATGACGGAAAGCTCAGGCATTTTGAGGGTTTTAGTATGACCCATGATCTATGCTGATGCCATGAAGACCCTCTTTTTAGATTTGGCGTCCCACGATGCTCTTATTGCCTGCGTCGACGATCAGAAAGTGATCGCTTCCGAATCTGTTCACGCTCGCATAGGAGATCACGAGCTTATTCCCATGACCGAGAAGGTACTTGCAGAGGCTAAATGGACGTTTGAAGATCTCGAAGGAATCGCTTGTGTCATAGGACCTGGAGGGTTTACTTCACTGCGCGTTGCGGTAACGTTTGGCAATGTTCTGGCAGATCAATTAAAGATCCCATCTGTGGGGATTCATCTTAGCGTGCTCTATCGAGCTCGAGTGGAAAGTGGAAAACGGAAAGTGGAAAACGAGTTTTGGCTTCACTCGACTAAGAAAGATCAATTGTTTGTACAAGGAGGAGATTTTGTTGAGCCAACACTCATCTCTTTAGATGATTTTTCTGCACTTTGCACTTTGCACTCTCCACTTTCTTGGATGGGAGAGTTGATTGATGCACATCGGGAAAAGATCAATACAGATCATGTTGAACTGCAATCCGTTATCGATGTGCTTCCGATATTTCTTGCATCACAAAACTTCGATGCCAAACTTCTTACTCCGTGGTACGGGAGGGGGTGGTAGCGTTAGTTTCTAACGTGAGATACATCAATGCGGCTAGACGATCCTACTTCTATTTGCTCAAGAATTTCTCCGATAGTTTCTCGCAGTATTTTACTTTCTGTTGGATCTAGAACTTCTCCAATGAGTTCTGAAATTCCTCTGCAATCAGCAATGCCATGAGTAAAGATTTGCTCAATAATTCTATCGATAGCATGTTGTATATGCGCGGGAACGCCGATATCTGTTTCCTTTGGCGGTGGTTGTGCGGTTAATCTCATAGCGTGATATAATACGTATTTAATTGATCGAGTCAATTTTCCTCTTCTTTTCTTGATTTTCTTATCCCTAGACGAGAGACATCTAATTCTGCTGGCCATCCTTCATCTTCGGTGTCTATCATTGCCAAAAGCATTTGCATAGTTCCTCTCATATTTGCTTGTATGCTGGTATTCCTAAAACTGGCAATAATTTGTCTGATAGCTGCAAAGTTTGGAGTCCCACTGGCAGGAATATGCTCAGTAATTTGCTCCAAAGCTTCATCTATGTCAGTTGGAATATCACCAGGGGTGCCATCGAATTGTGGTCGTCTTCTTCTAATCACAGTGTAATATTAAACCAATTTTATTGAATAGGTCAATTATCCTCTCCTTTTCTTCATTTTCTGCTAATCTGGCGCAGATGTCTTTCATGGATTCCCTCAACCGGCTGCTTGGTGACCCGAATGAAAAGGAGCTCAAGAAACTTCGGCCCTATATAGCCAAAGTGCGCAAAGTACAGGAGAGTGAGGAGTATCAAAAACTGACCCTAGAAGATCTGCCAAAAAAGTCTGATGTGTTTCGCGAGAGGCTCGAAAAAGGAGAGACGGTTAATGATTTGATACCAGAAGCGTTTGCGGTTGTAGCCCGTGCCTGTAATTTGCTTGCGGGTACAAAATATGAAGAAGAGGGAATAGATTTTGTATGGGAGATTATCGATCCTTTTGATGTGCAGATTATTGGTGGTGTTGCGCTCCATAAAGGGAGTGTTGCAGAAATGCGTACAGGTGAAGGTAAAACATTTGTCTGTGTGATGCCGATTTACCTGAATGCACTACTAGGAAAAGGTGTGCACGTTGTTACTGTGAACGATTACCTCGCACGTCGAGATGCTGCATGGATGGGAATTCTCTACAAGGCACTCGGGCTTACGGTTGGTGTGATCTTGCATGAGAAAGATCATGAAGAGCGGCAAGAAGCGTATTGGTGTGATGTCACCTACGGAACGAACAATGAGTTTGGGTTCGACTATTTGCGAGACAACATGGCGGTAAGTAAAGATCGCCAGGTACAGCGCGGATTGCACTATGCCATTGTGGATGAGGTGGACTCTATTTTGATTGATGAAGCGCGCACACCACTGATTATTTCGCAACCAGCTGGAGAATCCACCACGAAGTACCTGCAGTATTGCCAATACGTAAAAGAGTTGGAGGAAAATGTGCACTACAACAAAGATGAGAAGCAAAAAGCTGCTGTCCTTTCCGAAGAGGGAATCAAAAAGATGGAGGAGTTGCTGGGGCTCGAAAACATTTACACCGAAAAAGGATTCGAAGAGGTGCACCACATAGAGCAAGCATTGCGTGCGCAAGCAATGTACCAACTAGATACCGATTATGTTGTTCGGGATGGTGAAGTGATTATTGTGGATGAATTTACCGGGCGACTCATGCCTGGACGTCGCTATAGTCATGGGTTGCACCAAGCTATAGAAGCAAAAGAAGGAGTAGAGGTGCAACGTGAGAGTAAGACACTGGCGACCATCACCTTTCAAAACTACTTCCGTCTCTACGAGAAACTTGCTGGAATGACGGGAACAGCAAAGACGGAGGAGGAAGAGTTTGAATCGATCTACAAACTTGGAACCGTTGTTGTTCCGACAAATATGCCCATTGTTCGTGCGGATAATCCGGATGCGATTTACCGAACGATAGCGGCAAAGTTTATTGCGGTTGCCAAGATGGCACGAGAGATGAATGACAAAGGTCAGCCGGTTCTTATTGGTACGACTTCTATCGAAAAATCAGAAGCACTGAGTGATCTGCTGACGAGTGAGAAGATCGATCACAATGTTTTGAACGCAAAACAGCACGAGAGAGAAGCGGAAATTATCGCTGGAGCTGGACAAAAAGGCGCTATCACTATTGCAACAAACATGGCAGGTCGAGGAACAGATATCAAACTAGGTGAAGGAGTGGTAGAGCTGGGTGGACTCGCGATACTCGGTACAGAGCGACATGAGTCTCGCCGTATCGATAACCAGCTGCGTGGTAGGTCTGGGCGACAAGGAGACCCT
>CAJXJE010000042.1 GCA_913054215.1 uncultured Candidatus Peregrinibacteria bacterium
GTACATCATTTCTATTCCGAGTGGCAACTCTGCAGATATGAATCCATTTGCCAAGCTTACAATAGGAGAATCTCCTGGAGACGAATTTATTATTCTTTGTATCAGACCTTCGAGAAGTACCGATCAGAGCTGTATTTCAGGGCCTATTTCTGATGATGATCGCGTTATGGTTTGGCTTTTACATCCCCCACTTTCACAAAACTATCCTGTAGGTTCTAAGGTCAAACCTACCTGCGGACCTATCTATCAATGCAATGGAGTAAATCGTACTTGTCTACTACCGGGGACGTGTTCGTCCTGGGGCCAAACGATTGTCACGGGTATGCGTTGCTTTGGATTTAATCAAGTTTGCTGCGAGCAAACTCCTTCTGGTACTAGTGGTGGCAGTGGGCCAAAGCTAAAGTGCGGCGGTAGCAGTCGCTGCGTCACACCATTTGCATGCAATAGTCCAAATACGATAGATGACAGTAAGAGCTGTAAGAGTAGAAGTCTGATATGCTGTAAACCTGGCTCTTCTCGCATCGTAAATCCCCCACCTTCTCCTATAGGAGTTGGGAAGAAAACACCAACTGGCCAGCAGACGCTTCCGCAAAGTTGTACCAGCCAAGCTGGCCTGAATAGTTCATTCTTCTGTAGAGGTTGTATCTTTGCTGCCTGTGCGATCCCACGTGTAGATGCTGCAAGAGCGAGAAAAGCCTGTTGGGTGACGTGTTAGTAACGTGTGAATTTACTCGAGGACGTCGATAGTATCCAGATCTCTGTTGTATTCGCAAATGTGCCCCCAGAGTCCCCGCTCATAGTCCTTCGCTTCCGCTTCTCGTATGGTGTAGTTGGATTGCTTGCGGTGGCCGTTGCGACTATCGGCAAATGCATTCCCGTTTCCTATCATCCACCCGCCAACGTCGAGGGATTTCAGCCGCACATACCGTAGCCATCTGCCGTAGTTGTCTTTTTGGTACTTGCGGTCTCTTTCGAGTTCTACCCTTTTGCCGAGCAGCAATATTTTAAGTTTTTGTTTTGCTTCCAGTGCGAAGCACTGCTCTTTTTTAGTACCGGTAAGTAGCAATGGTGCTTCTGCACCAAGAGTACGGACAGAAATGGTTCTTCCGTCGTACAGTCTCACTTCAAGGACACTGCCATCTACTACTGCGATTACTTTTCCTGCGGTAGATTTTTGCATGCGTCTCGCGCTCATGCGGCGGGTGCGGACATTGTTGCCTAGGCGAATGGTTTGGGTACGTTTGCCAAAGTTGGAAATAACCTTTAAACGCTCGACCCTGCGTAATGCTGCATGGTCTCGCAAAGTCATTCCATCGTGAGCGAGTGCTATCGAGGGCGCCAAGAGTAGTGTGAAGAGCAGCATGGCCATAGGACAATGTATCCTACTCCTTTTACTTACGTACCTCCAGCTTCGCAGTTCAGTGGATGTGAAGGGAGCCACATGGCTGCGCTTCTTTTGTATGCTTAGCCAAAAAAGCATTATAAAATGCAATGTATGTACTTGACCAGTACTGATTTAGCAGTACAGTGGCTCTACCGTTCTTTTAAAGAAGCAATTTGACAACATTATGCCTACTTCCCAGTGGAGATTCTCCTTTGAGATGTAGGCGTAATGCCACCTAAATCACGACATGGGGACGTTTTACAAATTCGTAAACGAAAGGATCGCTATGCGATACCACTTCTTACCTGCGTGACTTTGGAGGGAAACGCTCACCCTCCACCCTTATTGTGGATGAGCGCTGATAACGAAAGGAGGCGATGCCTTTGAAGTAGGTATTTTTCAATCTGATTCTCTTGCTTCTGAAGTCCTTACGGACTATGAGTTACCTCGTTCCTAGAACGGATGCACTCTCGTAAAGAATGGAACAGCAGCGCCGTAAAGGCTGCACCAATCGCTTCGTAGTCGAACTATCAACCGCTCGGTTGAGAAACTCGATTGCGAAGCTTTTTTACTTACAGATCATCTATCTTCGCTGCCACGAGAAAATCACTCTCCGAAAGGCCTCCCGCACTGTGAGTTGTGAGGCTTATAGTCACATTATTGTAATTATGAATGAAGATATCCGGATGGTGGTTTGCCTCCTCTGCGATCTTTGCTACTTGGTTTACAAACACCACAGCATTCTGAAAATCCTCATGTTTGTATGTCTTTGCGATCACTTTGCCACCGTCCCCTACTTGCCACTCTAAAATATCTTTGAGGAGTTCTTCTGCCTGTTCTTTGGAGATTGCGTCAGCCATGTTATGAGACTGTTACCTTTAAAAATTTTCTTTTTCCTACTTTATAGATCCCCTCCTCTATTTTTGCTTCAATCAAATCGATTGCTGTGTCGTCTTTCTTAATACCCCCCTGTTCGATGAGCCTACGGGCTTCAGACTTAGAGCTAATCAATCCTTCGGCAACAAGAACATCAATCACTGTAGATCCTTTCTTGACAGTCGCTTCTGGCATATCGTCTGGGACACCACCGTCTTTAAAGACCGTATCAAAGTTTGTCTCGGCTGCATCTGCATCTTTTGCACTGTGGTAGAGCGTTACAATTTCCTTTGCGAGTCGAACTTTCGCATCCCTTGGTTTCCCAGCGAGAATTTTTTCCACTTCGTCCATAGGAACATCAGTACAACATTCGAAGTAGACCTCCATCAGTTCATCTTTGATCGACATTATCTTTCCGAACATATCGTTTGCGCTGTCGTCTAAGTAAATACAGTTGTTGTAGGTTTTACTCATCTTGCGTCCGTCTGTACCTTCGATCAGCTTCGTCGTCAGAACAAACTTGTCTTTCTTGCCCAAGGCAGTTTGGAGTGTACGGCCTGTGAGCATATTAAAGTATTGGTCGTTTCCTCCCAACTCACAGTCGACATCCAGCTCGACGGAGTCGTACCCGACCATCAGTGGGTAGAGGAATTCAGTAACAGTGATAGGGTTCCCCTCTTTGATACGCTTATCAAACATATCGCGCTCGAGCATCTGTTGTACGGTGACGTGGCTGGCAAGTTTTGCGATATCGGCAAATCCGAGCTTTTCGAGCCACTCATGGTTGTAGACAATTTTGATCTTCGAGAAATCCAGAACCTTCTCTGCCTGCTTCTTATATTCTTCGAAGTTCTGCTCCACCTCTTCTTTCGTCATTGCTGAGCGCATTTTATCTTGGCCCGAAGGGTCTCCGATCATTGCGGTAAAGCTTCCAATCAGAAAGATCACTTCGTTTCCCTCATCCGCAAACGCTTGTAGCTTTCGTAGAGGAACACTGTGTCCGAGGTGCAGGTGTGCACCCGTTGGGTCTATTCCAAGATAGACACGAATAGGCTTCCCCGCCTTCAGCCTTTTTTCTGCGAGAGCTTTCGGGGTAACATTCGTGACGCCTCTGGTGAGTAGTTCGGACATACGGTAAGCATAGCAAAAAATCATGAATCACCAATCATGAATCACGAATTTACGGCAGAATAGGGATATGGAATTTATCTCAGATGCCTCTGGCCGCCTAGATTCACTGATTGCTTCACAAGACAGTGGTCTTTCACGCTCAAAAATCCAAAAATCAATAAAGGAAGGCAGCGTTTCTGTAAATGGGAAAACTATCAAGAAATCCTCTCAGAAGATTGAAATGGGAGATTCTGTTTCTCTAGATGATTCCAAATCACGAATCACAAATCACAAATCACAAATTATCCCTACAAATCTTAACCTTGAGGTCCTTTTTGAGGATGACGAGGTGATGGTGATCAACAAGCCCGCAGGGATTGCCGTGCATCCAGGACATTCTATGGAGGAAGATGAAACGACAATATTACACGGGATTGCGTACTTGTTTAAAGAGCGGAAAATTCCCTTTTCTCCAGACTCTACACTCGTTCACCGTTTAGATAAGCCCACAACAGGGTGCTTAACTGTTGTTAAATCCGACAACAGTTTTGCATCTCTTCAGAAGCAGTTCGAGGAGAGGACGACAAAAAAAACGTATTTAGCCATCGTGGCCGGTGTCCCTGAGGAAAGCCAAGCCACTATTGATGCCCCCATCGGACGTAACCTTACAGACCGTACCAAGATGTCCGTGCTCAAAACTTCGGTCTCTCGCGATGCGAAGACTTCCTATCGAGTCATAGATACCAAAGAAGATTGTGCGGTACTCGAGTGCGACTTGCATACCGGCCGCACGCATCAGATTCGCGTCCATCTCGCCTCGATTGGAAACCCTATTCTTGGTGACCAACCCTATGGATCCCCTGCTTCCAAGAAGGTATCAGACCACCATCAAGTCGAAGGGCTCTGCCTGCATGCACAGTCGCTCACGTTTGTATCTCCTGCAGATAATAAAGAACATACAGTTGAGGCTCCACTATCTACTACGATGATTGCTGCACTGGATACAGCCGGTCTTACGGTGTAAACGTAATCTTATATTCGAGGGTATCGAGGATGTATCCCTCATCAGATCGTACGAGGATTTCGAAAATGTTTTCTCCTCTTTTTAATGTATTCATTTCAGCAGAGGCGATGTAGTTAAAGAATCCCTTGCCTTGCTGAAAAAGTCGTAGCCTGTAGCCATTTATCCATACAGAGGCTGCTTCTGGAGGTACGTTCCCTTCGATAAGTGTTTCTAGATTTGCAGTGGCGTATGGGCTTCCTCTCGTCGGAGCAAATATCGTCACACTTCCCGGCATCAGTGGAAGATTGTTTGGCAAGTCTGATTCTTCGACTGTGCGAGGTCTGCGTCTTACTTCGCTACTTTCAGTATCCTCCTCGCCTTCTGTTATCACGCCCTCCTCTACACCTTCTTCGAGAATGATTGTGAGTTTCGCAGCCTCTGACCGGTATCCTCCACGGTTTATGGCGACAACTTCAAAGACATTCTTTCCGAAGACATAATTATTGAATTTTACGTTTGCAAGATAGGACCATGTGGTATTCCCCGGAGAAAAGAGTTGCAACCTATAGTCATTGATGATGATACCGATGGCACCCTCTGGTGCCTCTCCAGAGATTTCGAGTTCAGATCTTGAGGTGCGGTAGATCTCACCATCTGCAGCAGGGATAGAAATGGTTGGCGGCTCAGGTGGTTTGCGGTTTCTCTTTACCGTGCGAATAGTTTCGGCAATGACGATCCCAACATCATCTACTGCTTCTATGGTAATGCTCACTTCATCCTCTTCTGCAAGTGTTAGTTCTTGGCTGAATACACCAGTTCCCTCTTCGATTTGTGCTAAGTATCCATTAATACGTACCTTATCAACTTTCCCACCGATGCGGCCACTTACTTTGACAGTAGCAGTATCAATCGTTGCACCATCGGTTGGTGTTTCTATTTCTAAGATTGTATCTGTATCAAGCTGATCTTCTGTTCCTGTAATTACCAGTGCATCAGGTACGTCCGCTGCGATGTAGCGTGCACGGCTCTTTTCCACAAATTCAGAGAGCAGCTGCTGTGGTTCTAGTGGGTTTCTGTGAATGTAGAGATCCGCTACTTGCTCTCCTCCAACAGGCAAGGTGAATTGTTGCCCCTCTCCTACAAAGACGATTTGGTCACTGCCTGCAATGATGACTTCGAGGCCCAAGCCGTCTGCTGCAAATACACTAAGGCTTCGTGGTGACATCACAACTTCTGCTTGGGATGGAATCTTCGCACTGATAAATGGACTCACAATGACTCGAGTAATGGATCCTGAAAAGGCGATATAGGTCGGTGTAGCCATCCATACGGTTCCCTCTTCGAGTTCTACTGTTAGTTTACTGGTCTCTTGGCCTTTGTAACTCTCTGCGAGTCGAATTTGGGTGCTTTCATCCAGCCGAATGCTACTGCCGTCATAAAACGAGACCGTTGCAAAATTTCTCGGACTGGAGACGACGGTATCACCGGCATACAGCTTCAGGTCATTTTCGGCGCGCTTGAGTGGGCCCTTATCGACAGAGACATTCACAATACCTTGATCTTCAACGTTCAGTACAGCAGCTGTGCGACGAATAGCATTGCCGACACCAAAGAAATCGAGAGTTTTGTCTCCAAGCAGGAGTACTACAACTACAAGCGTTCCATACACGATGGCTTTTCGAAGATGCACATTTTTCTTTGGCTCTGCACCATAGCGTCTGCGCCGAGGGTGACGTGTTTGTCTCATAGGAGGTGGATGATACTGCAACACAAAAAGTCTGCCAAGGTACAGTTGAAGACACCTTGTGTTCAGTAATTACATGGTCACACGTTTCACTTCGGATTCAGAAGTTATTTGCCTCTCAACGAGGATCTTTCCCCAGTCGCTCATTGTGCGGTAACCTTCCTCTTTTGCCTTTGCGAGGATCGTTTCTGCAGTTTCGTTTTCGATAATCAGTTCGCGTATCGCCGGTGTTGCTATAAGGAGTTCTGGTAGGGATGTTCGTCCACTGTACGTATTGTTGTTACTGGGGTCGCACTTTCCGTCTTTGCATTCAGGCTTTAACGTACGTACCAATCGCTGTGCAAGTATTGCTCGTAGGGCAGGTGCAAAGGTGTATGGGCTTACTCCCATCGCAAGCAAACGAGGGATCGCTTCTACTGCAGAGTTTGTGTGGAGTGTCGATAGCACCAAGTGACCAGTGAGCGCTGCATCGATTGCGGTTTGTGCTGTTTCGTAGTCACGGATCTCCCCAATCAAAATCACATCGGGGTCGTGACGGAGTATCGAACGAAGGCCAGAGGAGAACGTGTAGTCATGATCGACATCAATTTGGCTCTGTACGATTCCCTTCAGCT
>CAJXJE010000043.1 GCA_913054215.1 uncultured Candidatus Peregrinibacteria bacterium
TTAATGGAGAGGTGCAGAATTTTGTGTGGAATCCTGTGATTGAGAATCTGTTTTACCCCCAGGTTAGATATGGTGGAGCTGAGGGGAGTCGAACCCCTGACTTCATGCATGCCATGCATGCGCTCTGACCAACTGAGCTACAGCCCCGTACATACAAACCGTAGGTTTCCTTTCATGAAAATTGGTGCGCCCGGCAGGATTTGAACCTGCGATCTCCTGGACCGCAACCAGACGCTTTATCCGGACTAAGCTACGAGCGCACGAGGAGAATATGCTCTAAAGAGCCCGAAAAGGGTATCATTGCACCGTAAAGCAAACAATCTGTTTATCGCAGATTCTTGCTATTGATCTGACCGATTTTTTGCCCTCCGCACTTTCACATCTTGTAGAAACTTATATATCTTTCCTAATTTCCCCTGCCCAGTACATATATCCAAATACCCTTTCTTTCCAAGTAATCTTCTAAGAATTTTTGCAATCCTAAGAGCATTTCTCTCATCACGCTCATTAACATCATCCGTTCGGAAGAGTCCAACTGCATCTAACTGCGTTGCATACCTTCCTGTATCAAGTGCATCATGTGTTGCGAGCTCCATCCGTCTCTGAAGGGACTCACTACCTACAGAAGTAATAATATGTGTTACCTCTTCTTCAACAGACATTGAAGTATCTGGTGGATTTATCGTCCAATACCCCTCCACGTAGGAAGTGCACTGCGGCTGTAGTACAGGTGTCAATTGTACATCAGCTAATAAAACCGAATGTTCTATAACTGCAAGAAGCGGCACTGCATCTATAATTTCGCTTCTTTGGGTGCCTTGCAAGTTTTGGATTCTTTCTGTTAACGACATTTGTCGTAGATCTGGAATTCTATACGGCCACACCTCTTCATCGTCCACACGTACACAAAGTTTGAGATCTGCGTCTGCACCCATAAACTCGCGTACCCCTGTAACAATATTCACTACTGCAGATGCATTAATCTCCCTATTTGGTCCAGCATTCAGCGTTGTGACAATATTACTGGATTCATTACATCCTAATGCTCCAAGAATACCCCTCACATTGTCAGGATTTTTCACATCAATGATATGGTGCGGAGCAACGACGTTAGGCTTCTTTAAGGGTGACATAAAGTTAATTTACAATTAGTCATCTTTATGTCAATACTCTACTTCTTCTTTTTCAACTGAGCCAAATCCGCTACAATCTCTGCACAATGAAAGTCACCTTCCTCCTCGGCTCCAAAAGCGACGAAGAATTCACCAGTAAGATCTCTGCGGTCTTGGATGAATTTGGCGTTCCTTCAGAGATAGTCGTTGCTTCTGCTCATAAGGTGCCAGAGAAGGTTGTAGAGATCATGGATGCACTCAATGCAGACCCGCAGCCACAAGTGGTGATTACAGTCGTTGGTATGAGCAATGGTCTCGCAGGTGTTGCAGCTGCTAGCCTTGTACACCCCGTTATCAACTGTCCACCGTACAAAAATCTCGAAGAATACATGGTCGATATCAACTCGAATCTTCGCTACCCATCTGAAGTACCTTCCATGACAGTGCTCAGTGCAAAAAACGCAGCTCTTGCTGCGGTAAAGATCCTCGCAGAGGGGGACAGTGACCTTAAAGCAAAAGTAGTGGAGAGGATTGAGAAGATGAAAGCGAAATACTAAATTTGAAAAGTTGAAAACCTGAAAACCTGAAAATTTTTTCAACTTTGCTTCTTTTCAAATTTGCTTCTTTTTCCATTGTGCTACAGTAGCAAAATGGAATTAACTCTCCCAGACCTACAGGAAAAACTCAAAGCATGGGATGGTTGTGCGCTGAGCAAAAATGCCAACGCCGTTCTTGGTGAAGGCAACCCTAACGCCGATGTGCTATTTATCGGGGAAGCTCCAGGACAGAGAGAAGACGAACTCGGCAGGCCGTTTGTTGGAGCTGCTGGAAAGTTTTTAGATGAGCTGATTGAATCTATGGGATGGAAGCGCGCACAGGTATACATAAGCAATGTCGTAAAGTATCGCCCGCCGGATAACCGTGATCCTACTCCAGAAGAGAAGGCTGAATGTATGCCCTGGCTGATGCTAGAAATCGCTATCATTAAACCAAAGGTCATCGTGCCACTCGGTAGACATAGCCTCGGTCACTTCTACCCAAAGCTCAGTATCTCTACTGCTCATGGTAACCCCCACAAGCTCACAGATGATGTGACCGTCTTTCCAATCTATCACCCAGCAGCAGCTCTGCATAACGGCAATCTACGTCAATCACTTCTAGATGACTTTGCAAAACTGAAATCGTTTTTGGAAAGCCACGGCATAACGCCTCCAACTGAATAACATTTCATACGATGAACACGCTTGTCTTTGGCATCTCCCTGGCTGCTCTTCTCTCAACGACATCCCTGTTGATTGTTCTGTTTCGTGTCAGTCCCCTACTGGCCCCAACTCAGGCAGTGTTTGCCTTCTTTCTCAGCATCTTTATGAGTGTCACTACAGTCGGAACACTCCTGTTTATGGCACTATGGAAATACGTACCACAACATCACACATGGGATACTGGAAAACTGACCTCTATCTCGCTTCGGCAAGGCATCTTCTTTGGTAGTGCAACCACCATTCTTCTCCTGTTTCATCTACTGGGACTACTCACGTGGTGGATTGGTGTCATGATTTACGGGGTGTTTGTATTGGTGGAAATGGCATTGGAGCACTAGAATGTCCGGGATGACGACTGAGGAAACATCGTGGGCAAGTTTTGAAGAAAGGATATCTGCAGCAACAACGCTTGAAGATCTTGGAACAGTCGACCATGAACTCTTTGGCCGTAAAGCGGGAGCAATGACAGAAGCTCTTAAGGGTATAAAGGACCTTCCAGAACTCGAAAAGAAAGACGCCGCCAAAAGCTTAAACATCTGGAAAAAGAAATTGATAGAGTTGATTGCGCAGAAAAGAGCTAAGCTTGGAGGAGGAGACGGCGATGAGATTGATGCAACGTTGGAGCTCCCCAAAAAGCACCGCGGACACCATCATTTGATCCCCGAGTTTATCCGGCAGATAGAAGAAGTGTTCGGTCGCATGGGGTTTGATGTTGCGTATGGCCCCGAGATGGAATCCGAAGATTTCAACTTTAATAAGCTGAACATCCCAGACGATCACCCTGCACGCGATGGACAAGATACGTTCTGGATTAAAGGGCTGGAGAAAACCGTTCTACGCACACACACCTCTCCGGTACAAGTGCGTTACATGCTGGAGCACAAACCTCCTTTTCGCATGATCTGCCCAGGAAAGGTCTACCGCAAAGATAGTGATGCTACCCACTCCCCTATGTTCCATCAGTTTGAGGGACTCATGATCGGTAAAGATATTACACTGGCGAACTTAAAAGGAGTGCTCGTGACTGCATTACGTGAGTTAATTGGAAGAGATGTCGAATTTCGCTTTCGCACGGGTTACTTTCCTTTTGTCGAACCCGGTATGGAAATGGATATGATGTGGCAGGGAGACTTAGAAGACAGCCGCGAAGGAAAGTGGCTGGAGATGGGAGGTTGCGGCATGGTGCACCCGAATGTCCTGCGTAATGTCGATATAGATCCTGATGAGTGGCAAGGCTTTGCGTTTGGATTTGGTGTTGAGCGTCCCATGATGATCAAACATCAAATTCCAGACCTTCGTGCGTTTTACGAAGGTGAACTACGGTTTTTGCGGCAGTTCTAGCGAAGAAGAGCCAGATCTCCTGCAAACTTTTTTACTGCATCATTGTCACCAATCACTCCTATACCAGAGATAGTAAGATCTTCAATCTTTTGTCCTGTAACTCTCTCTACATACTCTTCATAGCTCGTCGTAGATTGACCCTCTTTGGTAAAGACCATGTACTTCAGATTATTTTTTTAGCTCTCTCAAATAACTCCAAAAAATCCTTATCCCCCTTCTTCAGTATAAGAATCGGAATTTTTGTAATAGGAATGAATGTACAGTCAGCCCCTTCTATTTGCGGCCCAAGTACTTCTGTTTCTTCATTAAAAAGCCCAGATAATATACAACAAGCAGCATTAGCAAGTAGCCCCTGACCCATTGATTCATCGAGTACAATTGCAGATCTCATTGAACAGAGTATATCAATACGTCATTACTCTCTCAATGCACTATTGCCCCTGAATAGGCGGGCTTACCTCTATTGGCATCGTCGGTGGTGTTATCTCTATTGGTGTATCCATTTGAATATATTATACAATATTATTGTATATTTAGCAATTAGAGTGCTTCACTCCACTTCTTAGGATTTTCAGCAAATTTAGCTATATGTGCTATTTCTTCACTCCCTAGCCTCCCCTCCTCCAATGCAACATCCAAAAGGGTACCAAACGTGGCAATGGGGTGGAATTTCACGGATGCATTTTGAGCCTTTTCGTTCGCTGCGACCATTTCATACGTGAATATGGCTACAACATCACTGCACGTGGCACTTCCCTCCTCTCGGAGCGCTTCTACAGTAGAAATGGCACTTCCCCCCGTAGAAATGAGGTCTTCGACCACGACAACGTCCCATCCCTCTTTAAAGTCTCCTTCGATGCGCTTTTTGGCCCCATGCTCCTTTGCTTTGGATCGAACGTAGACAAATGGAAGATCCATCCTATCTGCTACCAGCGCTGCCCATCCTATGGCTGCTGTAGCCGTTCCTGCTATGCAATCAGGCTCTACGTGCAGAGCTTTGATCCTCGAAACCAGTGCATCCACGACAAAATTCCTCGCTTCTGGGTGACTGTAGATCATTCTATTATCACAGTAGATAGGAGACTTGATTCCCGACGTCCACGTAAATGGAGGGTCTATGGAGAGTTTGACTGCTCCAATATCTACGAGAAGTTCTGCGATGCGTTTTCCGTGTGGCATAAGATGTGTAGTGTAAGCTGTCCCAAGTTTGACATGACTATTACTGATGATCAACAAAACCGGCTGCGGGAATTGCAAACCGTCTTTCTCGAAGAGAATGCAAAGCTCAATCTCTCCGCAATTCGAGAGCCTGACGCTGTATGGATCGGAAATATTTCTGATTCGGTCGTTGCACTTGATCTCGACATTTTTCAGAGATCTGATCTGAAGATCTTAGACATTGGAACTGGTGGGGGGTTTCCCCTACTCCCTCTTGCAATTTGTAAACCGGGTTGCCACTTCACGGGACTCGATTCTACCCAGAAGAAACTGGATGCCATTACACGAATGACGAATGCACTGGATCTCACCAATGTGCGTATGCTTGCAGGGCGCTGCGAAGAAAAAGGACGAGACAGTCAGCATCGAGATCAATATGACATTGTCACAGCAAGAGCAGTAGCTCCTCTGAATATACTACTGGAACTTGGAGGGCCATTTGTAAAACCTGGTGGCCACCTTATCGCGTGGAAAAGTATGAAGATGGATACAGAGCTTGAGGAATCTCTTCTGGCAAGAGCGAACTTAAGCTGTCATTTGGTTGATACTCATGAATATGAACTTCCAGATGACTGGGGCAAGCGCCAACTTCTGATTTTTGAGAAGACAAGCTCTACTGATCAGAAGTATCCTCGTGAGACTGGCATCCCAAAAAAAAATCCCCTACTCTAATGCCCAAGCCCTACACCCCCAACGACAAGTGGTCTCAAAAGGCTACCGCCGAAGGCTATCGAGCACGCTCTGTATATAAATTGATAGAGCTGGATGAGAAGTTTCGGTTGATCCATCCGGGGATGACGGTTCTTGATCTCGGGGCAGCACCTGGCAGCTGGCTACAGTACACTGCACAAAAAGTAGGACCTAAGGGTACGGTAATCGGCGTTGATCTTACAGAGATTGAACCGATTGAAGGTGCGCAAACGTTCGTTGCTGATATTACGGATAACAAAGCACTCGAGAAGATCCTCCCTGCGCATGTAGGTTTGATTCTTTCTGACCTTGCCCCAAAAACAAGTGGCATTCAAGATATCGACCAGTGGAAATCGATAGAGCTTTCGCAAGCAGTACTCGCAGTAGCGCGGGAGAGATTGAAACCTGGCGGTGTGTGTGTCATCAAAGTACTACGTGGTGCAGATTTTGATGAATTTCTTCGCGATGCCAAAAAAGAGTGGGCCGATGTACGAACGTTCAGTGCAAAGGCATCACGTGACAGAAGTAAGGAGATCTACGTCCTTCTAGTCCTCTGAATCTTTGAGCTCTTCTGATTCCTCTGGATCTTCTACGATCTGCACTTCGACCTGCTCGGGTTGAGGCTTCTCTTCTACTTTCTTCTGCCGCAAAGGATACCAACGCACCAATGCAGTAGACATTATGAGGAAGTACACCATCTCTGGCAATATCGACTGCCATGTCATTTGCCCTCTCGCCAGCACAATCACATCAATCAAAAAGATCATAAAGTGCATCAGAACAAGCATGATCACAATGCTGCCGTACTTTACTGGCCGAAAGAAGGCGAGCAGTGCTCCAAGCCCAAATACCGACAGTAGCGCCCCAACAACCATCGTGAGAAACCGATGGGCATTATCGATAGGAGGCAACTGATACCACACAGCGATAATCTCCGGCGTAAAGAAGAAGAGGTACGCAGCGTAGAAATTTGCCGCAGCGACTATGGCGAGGACCACACGAATCATACGAGGATTGTAGCATCTTTTATT
>CAJXJE010000044.1 GCA_913054215.1 uncultured Candidatus Peregrinibacteria bacterium
GTGCAGATATCATTGCAAACAAAAAAGTAGTCGGGACGCTCTTCGAAGTGCATCCCGCTGTCTGTAAAAACTTCGATCTCCCTGCAAGAGCCGCAGGCTTGTTGTTAAATTTAACAACAGTGTTTGCCACTCCTTCTCAAGAGATTGTTTTTGAGAGTATTCCTGAATATCCGGCAGTGAGTTACGACACCACAGTCTCTATGGCACATAGCAAAAGTGTTGGGAAACTTTTGAAAAAGATTCGTGCATCATCCAAGCTACTCGAATCTGTCGAAGTAGCAGACTTGTATGGCAAAGAGAGCGGTGACTACAAACTCACACTTCGCTTAACGTATAGATCACCAGAGAAAACGCTAACAGAAGCGGAAACGAAGAAGGAATTTGCAGCGGTAGAAAAGCTGCTACAATAGATTACTATGCAGCCTCGCAATCGTATTTTCTCAGGGGACGCCCCAGGCGGAATAGGTCTAGGGACGCTGAGAGATCGCAATCAGCATTTTGGAACCTTGGAGACAGGTGTTGAATCGAATATTGACCAAATAATGAGGCGTAATGATCAAATGGATGAAATCCTACAATTTGTTATAGACAATCCTGGGTCGGAACATATGCTTCCAGGTTTTTCAGGTTATTAATTAGATTTCCTATGCGCCCCTCCCTTTCGACAACCGGCGGTGACCGTGGAAAAACAGGTCTCTTTGGTGGAGAGCGTGTTTCAAAGTCGAGTAATCGGTTACATGCGTACGGAACGGTTGATGAGTTGAATGCGGTATTGGGGCTTGTCCTTACAGAGCCTGACTTACCCGAGCACATACGAGAGCAACTCCATGAAGTGCAGAAGGACTTGTTTTGTTTGGGTGCGGATCTTGCCACCCCTATGGGTAAAGTTTCTAAAAATGTTATGCGTATTGCGGAGAGTGATACAGAGCGTATCGAACAGTGGGGGGTAGAGCTCGAAGTGGATTTGCCTGCACTACAAAAGTTTATTCTTCCGAGTGGATGTCGGGCAGCAGCGCTGCTTCATCAAGCGAGAACCATTTGCAGGAGGGCAGAACGGTGGCTAGTCCATGTTGCCAATGAAGAACCGATTAATGATGAGTCACTCATCTATATCAACCGACTCAGCGATTACTTCTTCCTGCTTTCTCGCGTGGTAAATAAGGCGGTCGGAACAGAAGAGGCTGAATGGAGGCCTAGAGGCAAAACTGAAAAACTGAAAAACTGAAAAAATGCTACATGCATTGAGAAATATCTTTCAGATTTTCAACTTTGCTTATTTTCAATTTTTCTTACGAAGTAAGCAGGGGCCAGAAATTCATCATCAGCAGTGTCGAGAATATCACAATGAGTGGTACGCCAATGATGATAAAGAGTGATTTACTATCTGCGTCCTTTGGTTTTACGCTGAGATACAGGCTGGTTCCTCCATAGAGAATTCCCGCGAGGAGTAATGGTAAATCCGCAACTTTCAGCCACCATGCTCCCATTGGGGTGACTTCGTTATATTGCAGCATGTACGCCAAGAAGAATGTGCCTCCAAGCACATAGAAGAGGAATCCCGATAGTTTCTTGAGGTACGTAACCACGAGGGGATTCTAGACTATTTTCCCTTCTTTTGCACAGTAAGCCTCGCGCGTCCTTTCCTGCGACGACGTGACAGAAGATTTCGACCGTTTTTTGTGGCCATTCGTTGGCGGAAACCGTGTTTCCTGAGTCGCCGACGCCATTTGAGCTTTCCTAGCATTGTGGGAGCAGCCTACGGACGGGATTGCCACTGGTCAAGGAATACACGGCATTTTTTGGGCTCTACGCTAGCCCTGACTACTGTGCTCCTCTACACTCCCTCTCACTATGCCTTATACAACCCAAGCCCTTTCTTCCGGACTTCCTGTTCTTACTGCCTCCACTGATGGCACAGCTTCTGTGACAGTTATGGTGTTCGCAGGAGCGGGTTCTCGTTACGAGCAGGAGCACGAGAGAGGCATCTCACACTTTTTGGAGCACATGTTCTTTAAAGGGGGAGATCGCTACCAAAATACGAAAGAGGTGAGTATGGCTATTGATGGTGTTGGTGGAGAGTTTAATGCATTCACGGGCAAGGAATATGCAGGGTATTACGTCAAAGTAGCTGCTGAGAATATCGATCTTGGTTGTGATGTGATTGGTGATATGCTGTGTAATGCTTCTTTTCCTCCAGAAGAGATCGAAAAAGAGCGTGGCGTGATTATCGAGGAAGATCGCATGTACCAAGACACGCCAATGTACAGAGCGGGTTGGGACTTCGAAGAACTGATTTTCGGTGATGTTCCGCTCGGGTGGGATACGATTGGAACGCACAAGGTTATTAATTCTGTGCAGCAGGAGGACTTTCAAAAACATAAAGATCGTCTGTATACACCAGATAACTTAGTGATCACCTTTGCAGGAAAGATCGACGACAAGCAAGCGATTGATCTTGGAGAGAAGTACTTCGGTACATTGTCTGGAAAAAAGGATGGAGAGTTTGTACCTCTTGAGAAATACGGATCAGACAAAGTATTCTTACGTACTAAAAAGACGGAACAGTCTCATTTGGTTATTGGTGTTCCGGGTATTAGTTCCCAAGACCCTCGTCACTTTACCCACAAGTTGCTCGGCATCATTCTTGGAGGAAACATGAGCAGCCGAATGTTCCTTAATATTCGAGAGGCAAAAGGTATGTGCTATTACATCGACACTGATGCAGATTACTATCTCGATGCAGGAGCCCTTACTACCAGAGCTGGTATCGATCAGTCCCGACTGAACGAAGCCATCAAACTGATTATTGCTGAGTACGATAAAGTTGTAGAGGGAGGTGTAGAGGAGGAGGAGGTCGAACGTGCAAAAGCTTATATGAAAGGTTCGATGATTCTCTCGTTGGAAGATAGTGAAGAGCTTGCACATTTCTATGGAAAGCAAAAGCTCCTCTATCCTCAAATTCGCGATATAGAGGACTACATTACTGAGATTGAAAGTGTGAGCAAAGAGGGGATCGATCAGCTTGCAAAAGATCTCCTAGCCCACGAAAACCTTCGTTTGACGGTCATTGGTAATACGGATGATAAGGCAGGATTAGAGGCACTTTTGGCGTAGTAGCTTGTTGACTCACACGGATTTTTGCGTACTATGGCTCCACTTATGGAAAAAACTCTCATCCTCTTAAAGCCAGACTGTGTACAGAAAAACCTTATTGGAAAGGTGATTGCTCGCTTCGAAGAAGCAGGCTTCGCTATCCGTGCCACAAAAATGATTCAGCTTACAGATGAAGTACTTGCGGAGCACTATGCACATATTGCAGAGTTTCCCTTCTACCCATCTGTTGAAAGTTTTATGAAAGAGACGCCTGTTGTTGCTATGATCCTCGAGGCTGATAACATCATCGATTCTTTACGCGATATGCTTGGCGTTACCGATTGTCTCGAAGCAGCTCCTGGTACTATTCGTGCTGAGTGGGGTAGCAAAGAAGAAGGCAAGAACAAGATGTGCAATATCGCTCATGCATCAGACTCTGCAGAAACTGCAGAGGTCGAAATTAAAAGATTCTTCTCTGACGACGAGATCTTCTCGTATTAAGTTAATTCCCTTTAGTGAGAAGTTCAAGTGCGGTATCTAGCTGTGGATCTTCTTTTGCTTGGATCTGTTCTCGCGTACGTTCGATCTCGATATCCGGAGATACACCTTCTGTACCAAGGTCTTTTCCATCAGGTGTCAGCCACCTAGCTGTGGTAATACGCACACTGGTACCACCTGGTAGCTCAAAGACCTCTTGTACTGTTCCTTTTCCAAAACTCTGTGTTCCTATAACTGTTGCCCGGTTGTGATCTTGCAAAGCACCTGCAAGAATCTCTGATGCAGAAGCAGATCCTTCATTAATCAGTATTACTAGTGGAATATCGGGTGCAATAGGGCGACCTGTTGTATAGTGGTGTGTTGGTTCTCCTGCTTTGCGGGCGACGGAAACTACTTTTCCTTTTTTCAGGAACATGGAAGAAAGATCGATGGCTTTATCCAAGTATCCACCTCCATTGAATCGTACATCAAGAATTAATCCATCAACTTCTGCTTCGAGGTGGTCTTTTACACTCTGTTCCACTTCTTTGGTTGTTGTATCGCCAAAGCGGTTGAGTGAGATGTATCCAATACGTTTTCCATCGTATTCTTTAATCTCGGATTCTATACTGGGGACTTGTATTTCATCTCGGATAATAGTGATATCTAATGATCCTTCTTTCTCTCGTCTTACGGTCAGCGTTACTTCAGTACCTTTAGGGCCACGAATGATTTCTACAGCATCTCCTAGGCTATATCCTTCTAAGTCCTCTTCATCGACATGCGTAATAACATCTTCGGAGAGCAGCCCTGCCCCTTCTGCAGGAGAACCTTTGAGAGGAGCTACTACAACAATCTCGTCATTACGTATAGTAAGCTCTGCCCCAATACCTTGCAGTGTTCCATTGAGAGATTGTTTAAATTCTTTGTTTTGCTTTGGTGGCATAAACGTGCTGTACGGGTCTCCGATTGCACTCACAAGGCCAGAGGTTGCTCCGTGCAACATCTTTGTAGTCTCGAGTTGGTCTGGCTCAATGTAGTGTTTGGCCATGAGTCTCCACACACTCCATAGTAGGCTGATATCTACTTCTTTTTTCGGGTCACTGACGAGTACGCCACTGGCAACTCCTCCAGCAAAGCTTTCTTCTATAGTAGTGTATTTTTGTTCCAGTCTTTGGTTCTCACGTGACACGCCAATCTGCATGCCCAAAAAAAGCGTCAGAACCGGGAGGACTACAAGAGTGAGATTTTTAAGCAGTTTCGTCATGCCAGCACATACTACACTGCTACGTATAAAAAGTCGTAACTTGCGCCTAAAAAACTGTTGATTTGCTACCATATGCACTCATGACTACTGCAACCATCAACCAAAATATGACCGTGCGAGAGATAATGACACTCGTGCCTGCTGCGGCAGATATAATGATTGAATATGGTTTGCACTGTTTCTCGTGCAGTGTAGGTGGCGTAGAAACTCTCGCAGAGGGATGTCAGATGCATGGATTTGATACCGATACCGTCGAGGCACTCGTAGAAGATATCAACTGTGCGTTGGGACAAGCGCCGAAGCGTCCACAAGAGCTTACGATTACTGCGGACGCAGCGCGAGGTATTCACAAGATAGCCAGTGCTGAGGGAAATGATGGTCAGATTCTCGTTGTTACACTTGATGAACAAGGAGCGTTCTGTTTAGAATTTCAAGAGAAGCCACTACTAGGTGATATGGAATTCACTAATCCAGATGTAGCGGAAGTGCGCATCTTTGCCTCTGTGCTCACACTCAGTCGCATCGGTGGAGCAACTATTGATGTACGAGAAGGGAGGTTTAAATTAGATATGCCAGAAGAAGGTGGATGTTGTAAGGGTACTGAAGAGTCTTGTGGATGTACGGAAGACCATTCTTAAGCGCAACAGAATAAGGTACACTGTGTCTATGATTCGCCTGCCTGCCTCGCTAGAGCGAAAGTTGAAAGAGCTTTTTTCCCGGGCAGAAGATCGCAATCGATTTGTAGCAGAAGTACTTACCGTCGCTTTGGAGCAACAAGATTTACAATTTCAACGGGATGAACAACCGAGTGTCGGTGGCACACTACATCTTTTTACTGATGGTGGTTCTCGTGGAAATCCAGGCCAGTCGGCTATTGGTGTTATTTTAGAAGATCCGGTTCGTGGTGAGGTGATTCGTGAGCACTATGAACGCATTGGCGTAGAGACCAACAATGTTGCTGAGTACAGAGCTCTAGTAGAGGGCTTAAAGATGGCAAAGCGGTTTCACCCCAATCGTCTTCTGTGTCATTTGGATAGTGAGCTGATAGTGAAGCAGTTAAACGGTGAGTACAAAGTGAAGATGTCTACGTTAAAACCATTATTCGATGAAATTACTGAGTTGTCACAGCATTTCGACGATATAACGTTCACACACATTCCTCGTAGTGATAATTACCGTGCAGATGCACTAGTCAACAAAGCTCTCGACGAACATCCAGTACCAAGCTATGAGAAACCCTACTAAACAGAACGGCGCTTTATTGAATGGAAAACGGAAAACGGAAAACGGAAAACGATCTGTTGTAGGAATGTTATGTGTTGTATTGTTTTCCACTTTCTACTTTCCACTTTCCACTTTTGCCGCTCCGTATTATCCAGAGCTTTTGTATCGCTATGATCATCACCTGTTTGTACTCAATCCCAATGAACATCCTTCCTGGCGCAAGACCGAAGAGGTGTGGGCTTATAGGGGAAAAGAGATTGCACCCCCACAAGCGCTTCGTATCGATGGAGACCAAGTCCCTGGATT
>CAJXJE010000045.1 GCA_913054215.1 uncultured Candidatus Peregrinibacteria bacterium
GCTGAAGAGCTTCCTCCAGGTCCAGGTCCGGGTCCGGGTCCATCATCCTCGTCTCCATCATCCTCGTCTCCATCATCGCCTTCGTCTCCATCATCGCCTTCGTCTCCATCATCACCTTCGTCTCCATCATCATCTGATCCAGGTCCAGGTCCAGGTCCAGGTCCGGGTCCGGGTCCGGGTCCAGGTCCACTTGTACTTGTACTTGTAGTAGAGTTATCGCTACTCGAAAATGAAGAGATTTCTGAAGAAGTTCCTCCAGGCCCCGGTCCCGGTCCCGATGATCCAGGTCCACCACTACCATCGTCACCATCGTTAGGATCTTCATCACATCCTGGTATAGGAATGTGCACACAACGTCCTTCAGTTCCAAAGTTCATGCAGTAGTCAGCGGTACAAGGGTCACTATCTCGACAGGCTATGATATCCAATGGATCTCCAGGGCAGCATCCTGTAATAAATTCACATCCTGGGAATGTACTCCCTTGTCCGGTGAGTTCTCGCGAAGAGTTGTTAAGAAACATTGCTAACGCAATGACTCCTCCAAGAATAAGAAGAATGCCGACTCTACCAATTTTTTTTTGCATACAGCTGAAGAGATTCTATCAAAGCAGGCTGAATAAATTCATTGCAAATTACCAAAAACCCCGCATACACGGGGTCTTGGTATTAGTGCAATGTAGACCCTATTTTAAGGTCGCTGTTGCTCCAGCTTCTTCAAGCTTCTTTTTCATTTCCTCAGCCTCTTCTTTTGGAACACCTTCCTTGATTACCTTTGGTGCACCGTCAACTGCGGCCTTGGCTTCTCCGAGAGGGAGACCTGTGATCTCACGTACTGCCTTGATAGCAGCAATTTTCTGATCACCGGCTGCGGTAATTTCTACATCGTAGTTACTCTTTTCGTCTGCACCACCCTCATCGCCATCGGCGGCTGGGGCACCAACTGCGACAGGAGCTGCTGTGGAAATACCGTATTCTTCCTCCATGAATTTTACGACGTTGTTCAACTGTACAACATTGAGTTTCTCGACTGCGTCGATAACAGTTTTCTCCTCCTTGGAGAGCTCTACAGTTTTCGTGTCATCAGCCATGATGGATTAAGGGGTAAAAAATTGAAAATGGAAAATGGAAAATGGAAAATTACGAATCCTCTTTTGTATCGGGGGAATCGTTCTTCTCCGTGTTCTCCTCAGCAACATCTGCTGCTTCGGGTTTTGGTTCATCAGTAGTGTCACCATCCTGTGACTCTTTTGCATCCTGTGCATCTTTTACAGGTTTATCTTTGGCGACTTCTTCCTTTGGTTCATCTTTGACAGCCTCTTCTTTTACAAATCCTCCCTTGTCTGCCATCTGATCGAGAGCACGTGCAAATCCACCAAGTGGTGAGGTACACATACTGGCAAAACTTACGAGTGGAGAATTAAGTATACCCACAAACATACCAAGGAGCTGCTGCCGTCCTGGCATTTTCGCAAGTTCCATTGACTGCTCTGCTGTGAGAAGCTTTCCATCGTACACACCACCAACAAGAGTGACCTTGTCGTGGTCCTTACTAAATTTGAATGCAGTTTGTGCTCCAGACAGTGGATCTTCAAAACTCATGATGCAGGCGATTGCTCCATCGATCTCCTTTGGTTCAATATCTGGGAGTCCTACTTCTTTAAATGCAAGTTTGATGAGTGTCTTCTTCATCACCTTCATCTCTGCTCCGTTTGCGCGGAGTTCATTACGTAATTCACTGACATCACCAACATTCAGTCCTGTGAAATGACCAAACATTACAGACTGAGCGTCCTTTAACTTTGTTGTAAGCTCTTTTACTTGTGCGGTCTTTTGATCTTTCGTGAGGGCCATATGTAGGGCGTAGGGAGTAGGGGGGTAGGGAGTAGGGGGGTGTGTGGGATTCGGAGTTAAAAAAAGTCTCCTGGGCGACCGGGAGACCAGCGAGGTACACGACACGACTCAGCAAGCGTGAGCCGACTGAACGATGCTGTATACCTCGGAGGGTCTAATTTGGGGCCATCAGCCTTGCGCCCTCGGTCTTCGGTCGTTTGGGGATTTTAAAGTAAAGCATTGTTTTAGCAAGTAAATACATGGAAATTTTGCAGTGAATCCACGAATGTAAGCTATTTCTTACATTAACAAAAGTACTAAAATGTGGTATAATAATATGTTATGTTCACACAAACAGACTTTACGGCTTTTATTACGGGTTCTGGCGTATCTGAGCAGAGAAAAGCAGATCTTCTGGCTCAATCAGAAGAGATCTATCTCTCTGTATCCGGATCTCCATTTCTTAAGGAACAATTAGCGGAAGATCTCCTGACGTTACTACCGTATTTTTCTGAAGAACAGACCGAAGAGATTCTTGCCCTTGTTCGAGAGGGTAATGAACAGACAAGCGATGAGGTCCAGGAGTTTCTTGCAAACAAGGATGATTTGATGCGAGAGGGGAAGCGACTACTTCGTGGTGCGGAGGAAGATATGTCTTTGGACGAAGAGGAAGATACGGCGAGCGATATTTTAGATGCTATTGATCATCAATCATGAACGATCACAATGAACAACGTCGGTTCGTGCCAGACCCTGAGCAATCTGATGCTCCAAGGGATGGTGTAGAGAGTACAGAGAAGCAGAGGTATAACCCAGAAGAGCTGAGTAAAATACGTGCGTTAACAGAAAGGGTTGTCGCAGTGCTGGATAAGATGCAAGGAAAGATATGGCATCATGATAGTAAGCATTTGAGGGATCGCATAAAAGCATGTGCGAAATATCTTAATCATATGGATCGTGTGACTATGTCCGATGAAGAAAGTAGGAAGGGTGCACTCTACACAGAAAAGATAGATGCTCGTATTTCGGAGTTCCTTGATAGGAGTGATATGTATGTTGCGAGGATCGTGATAGATCAATATGAGAGAGGAACAGAAAAGAGGGCAGACTTTTTTTCTCAAGAAGATCTAGAAGATAAAGATGCGGTGAAATGGGATTCAGTTCCTACTGCTCCAGCAAATATGTTTGCGGCGCAAAAAGATGAGTACGCAACAACATACTTTTCTCAAAACTTTAGACGTTTTGGAAGTGTTGCGAATTTAAAGAGATTTATTATAAGTTCAGGTGACTATTCGATGCTCGAAGGTCAACAAAAGGAGGCGGCTGTTATGAAAGATATGAAGAGGGCAACAGACTTACACTTACGCACAGTAAGAAGTGTTCTGCGTAACTTTCCGCAAGATCCAAAGTTGCGTGCGCGGTCTGCAACATATGGGCGTACGCTCGAGCGCTATGAAAGAGACATGAACGAGTTTGTGGATCTGCTAGTAGGAGTTGGCGATGTCAGTGATGCAAATTTGTATGACCCAGAGCTTGCAGCGGAGTGGGGGCAAGAGATTGTTTCTGGTATGTCTGTCACAGAGGGGATCGCTTGGGCTAGAAAAATGGATAAGAGAATTGGCTACTGGCAAAGTGCAGGGCAAAAAAGTTCTGGTGAAGGTTTATTTATGGGTATTGCTGCAGGTCTTCGAGACAGCCTAGAAAGGGAACGACGAGAAGGTAACGGAGGCCTGCGATCTGAAGAAGCGTATAAGCAAAATTCTATGAAGTTAGCCGAACTCTTTCGTCTTCAGCTTTCGGGAGAAAATCGTGGTGAGAATATGCTTGCGGCTAACAAGAGAGATCCTCGTCTACATTTCGTAGGAAGAGACCATACATTTGCAGTGGAAATGATAAAGAATGCGGTTGGATTTGAAGACTTGGCTTTTCGGTATATGGCATTGGAGTTGCGGCAAGCAGATCCTCTTAGTGCCACTGTAGAAGCAGGGTGGCCTTTTGTTCAGAATCAAATTAAGACAAAGCTTGGCTCAGAAGGGATGCAAAGACTCGAAGGTGTCGCGGCTTACAAGAATATGGTTTCGAAAGTCTTGAAAACGCCACAAACGATTTCGGAAAGCGTAGAGAGGTATTCTATTTTCCTGCAGCTCAAGTCTTTGGCTGACGGTTCGCAAGTAGACCAAGGCGCAATGCAAAAAGATATTTCGGAGAAATACGAACCGTATATGAAAAAAGCAGCTACGGAGTTTACAACATACCTCGATGGAAATGTTAACAAACTTCTCTCTGGAGAGAGGGGGGTGGGTAATGTGGCTCTTACAAAGTCTCAGATCAAAGCTCTTGGGTATCTTTCAGATATGGAAGGGTATGGCTGGGATATTAGTGATGAAACTGCGGCTTATATAGAAATGGGAGGAAAGGTAGTCGCTATGATAGGTATAGGAATAGGTATGGCAATTGCTACAGGTGGATTGAGTTTGTCTGCACAGATGGCAGCTGTGGGATTAACGATGACTGCTTCAGGTGCCGTAATGGAAGGAACAGCAGTGGATTCTTTTGCGGAAGGTGTAAAAGTATACGGGGCCGACTTAGCGGTGAACTCCTTAGGAGTAGGAATTGGTCGTGTGCTCGGAGCTGGTCGGTATGCAGAGCAGTTGCGCAATGCAAACCCCGCAGGACTTGGTGCACGGCAGATCTTTAAGGAAGCTATGAGCAAAGGAGGCATGGCGCGCATGGGTCAGTACTATGATGATGCCGTTGGTGTTGGGACACGCTTGTTTGGTGCTACAGCAGAGGGTGTAGTGGATGTAACAGTAAGCTCTTGGGTAGATACACAACTTGTTCCGGGGACAACATTTATCGGCAACCTACAGAGCAATGCGATGTTTATGGGGCTTCCATTTGGTATGGAGTTTGGTAGAGATGTGATGCGTGGCCTTAGGCTTGCTCCTCCTCAAAATTTGCGAAATATTCACAGGCTCTCTGGAAAGATTACTTCCGAGATAGAAACATTACGGGGACTTTGTGGTCCAGATATAGACCCCGCTTCGTTTTACAAGTCTGGGGATATTGATTCCCTTATTGCGAGTGTTGATGGTCTCTCTTTGAAAGATCAAGTGGCAAACAGCGTGGGTCGCTTGCGGTCGCTTGAAACAGAAAGGGTACAAGTGTTAAGTGATATGGATCGCTTAGTTAAAAATAGATTAGAAGTAATGGAACGCGTAGGAAGCTTGGATGAGAGCCCTGAAGGAAGAGTTGCACGTACACAGGAGGGCTTAGATCTTTTACAATTTGAAGGCACGCCAAAAGATGCAGATGGTAAGACTATTGATTTTAAAAATCCTGATGAGAAATACGGAACGGCAATTCTCGAAGCACATGATATTGGCAAGCCTCCGTATACACCTGCTGAACTGAAGCAAAAACGGGAGATTCTCGTGGCAGTATTTGATGCAGATCAAGTTGATACATTGATTCGTACGAGGATTGCTGGAATCCCACCTCCACCTCCACCCCCACCTCGCAATCCAAATCGAGGAAGAATTGTTTCCCCAGAGTCACGACGAACATCTTCAGAAATTATTAAAGCTGCACAGCAAATGCGTGATGCGTCATCACGGCCAGCATCTGTACACCATACACCTGATCCGGACCATGTTCGTATTGAACATGGTGAGTATGTATGGTTCACAGGAGGTGGCGGTACCAATAAATTGCACTGCCTTGCTCGAATCGTTATTCATGCCAAGACAGGAAGACCATTTATTAGCATGCCAGAGGGGACTATACCATTAGACGACATACTGCGGTCACGCTTGGCACCTGTGAAAAATCTTCATGCAGAAGCAGTTGCTGCATTGCAGCCAACTGCTGGCTGGAAGCTCCATTTGAATTTTGATCCAAATGATTCAGCTGCAGTAGCAAGAGTAGAAGCTGCATTGAATACACTTTCTCAAGAAGGGGTTATAGCACAATATAAAATTGGTCATGGTGGAGGTGTAGCATCTGGGCAACCAGGTAAAGAAGCAACGGTTTATATTGGAGATGGTCGTCAGGCCAAATTGGTCTCTGAATATCTAGAGCAAGAATTGGATGGTACATTGCTTCCTCCGACTAAATATGTATTGGTTGACGATATGCAAATCAACTCTGTTGTAGCAGGTCGATTTGATGTTGCTGGTGATCACACGTTTCATCAGTATGGTTCAAAAGGTATTCCATATCACAATAAGAATATAATGGACTCACTTACTGCAAATACTGAGACCAAGGCACAATTCCGTAAACTTGCAGACCAAGAATTGCGTCTTCGCTATGGTATGTTTTATTCAGGAGGGCTTCCTACCCCTGCTCCACGTCACATTGTGAATCCCACTGTCACGTCAGCATCCCCAGTTCCATCCAAAGCTCCTTCACGTCGTACTGTTAATCCAACGACAAAAACTGTATTTG
>CAJXJE010000046.1 GCA_913054215.1 uncultured Candidatus Peregrinibacteria bacterium
CTAGGTGGATTGGTATTAGAACGCATGAAGGCGTAGATCCGCATGTGCTACACTCTCCTACCGTGACCTACCTCTCACGGAAATTCATCGTACTTGGATTGATCGGAATGATGCTGATGCCCTTCGGTGTGTCGGCCAAGATAGGACTGCAGCCAGGATTTGAGAGACCCTATAAGCCCGCGGCTCAAGAAGTCGAACCCGAACTGACTCCTGAGAATCTACTGAAAAAAACGCAGTGGGCCGAGAGAAGAACCCGCAACCAGGGATTTTGGGCTGCAATGATGAATAACCGCAAAGCGGATGCTGATTTTAGGAGTGGGCATAAGACGCGGCGCAAGCAGCGCCAAACAAAGCGCCTAGAGTGCCGCACGGACATCCGTGAGGCCAACCGAGGAGCAATGATGCCTATCACCATCAACTGCTTTAAGGCAGTCCTCCAAACAGAGCTGGAGATGCTCCGAAAGCAAAGGCAACATATTGTGGCTCTTCCCGGCCCCACAGAGCAATACAGCAATAGTGCAGTCTTCCACAACGAGAACCTCTCTAAAGCCATTACCGCCATCATGAAAGGCATTGATTCAGGGCTCTACGAGAACAAGGAAGAGCTTAGAGAGGAAAAACGAAAGCTCTCAGCTCTCTATCGGCGCAACATACGTCTGGCGATGACTCAATTGCGTATCAGCAGGTCTCTGGGCTGGCTGAATCACCTCGCTATCCGCCTTGATGACATCCGCACTAAAGCAACTGTGGCGGAGCCAGTCGAAGCAAAAATTAGCCTGACCATCGACTGTCTCGCGACTGCAGAGCAGGACCTGCAGGCACTTTTATTGATGGACGATAACGACGCTTTGATAACTGCATTTCGTCAAGAGCAATCCAATGTAAAATTTTGCATCAAATCGGCCCGCGAGGCAGCGGCCTTGAACACAGAACTTGAGCAAGCAGATGCGCAAAACCCGTAATCAGGAAATTGAATGGCTTGTAGAAGCGAAAAAAGCGCAGTTGCTCTTTGCGATGGGCTGTACTCTTCGGCGACCCCCCGACCGAAGGCCCCCCCTTGACGAGCATGTATACTCTCCAACCCAAATGAAACAACACCCCATTCGCCACCGAGTTGAGCACACGAAAAACAAACATAGTCGTGCCGTGTTTCGAGACGATACAATTATCATCCGTCTGGCCAAAGGGCTCTCAAAGACCGAGGAAGATGAGCATGTTCATGACCTTCTCGAACGTATGCTCAAGCAGGTAGAAGATGAGCAGGAGAAGATCTTGATCAATCCCTTCGGCAAGCTCCTCGATAGTGGAGAGAGTGCCACCATCACCCTCGATAATGGCAAGAAATACTGCTTTTGCCTCCGTCCAAGCAAGAAGACATCCATCCGTCGAACCACCCGTGGCTGGAACGTTCAGATTGGCCCTCGTATGCGACGTAAGGGCCTTCATAAGCTGCTCTGGAAGACCATAGCCAAAGAGCAACTCCAGTACGTCGAACAGCTGGTGATGAAACTGAATGATGAGACCTTCGGCGTCCTTGTCTCAGACGTCAAACTCCAATTTGCCTCCTCTCAGTGGGGCAGCTGCAGCCCAGAAGGAACGATTATGCTGAATGCTGCACTGCTGTTTGTACGCCCCGAAGTGATGAAGTACGTCATCCTCCATGAGCTAGCCCACAGAAAGCGAGCAGACCACAGTCCGCAATATTGGCAGTGGGTGCAGTGGGCAATGCCAGGGTATGAAAAAGCAAGAACCGGATTGTATGACTATAGGCTCCCAACCCTATAGACTGTCGCCATGACGAATATATCCATAGACCAACTGATAGACGTTGCCCGCGAAGCCACCGCGGTTGGTTCTGCGATTTTAGAACGCGAATATGATGCGGTGCATAAAAGAGGCAAAGAGCTCGATGTCACAGTTAAATCTTCAGCTATAGATCTGGTCACAGAGATTGATGGACAGACCCAAGAAGCGGTAGTAGCAGCTATTGCAAAACACTTCCCAGACCATCGATATATTGGAGAAGAGCAGGGTGCAGAAGATATTGGAGATCCAAATAGTCCCTATGAATGGATCGTGGATCCGCTAGATGGTACGACCAATTTCATCCATGGAAAACATAGCTTCGGTACGATCATTGCCGTACAAAAAGATGGCGAGCTCTTGGCGGGCGCCATGCATATGCCACTACTCAATCAGTGGTTCTGGGGAGGGAAAGGTGCCGGTGCATATTTTAACGGTGACACCGTAAAGCTGCGCGATACCGGTAGCATGCAAGATGCCATCCTCAACTGTAATCTGATTCACCGAGGAAAAGAAATCGACGGCGTGCTGCACGTAACTCTCCCTCGCTGCAGGTCCATAGAAAACTATGGCTGCGCGGCAGAGGAGCTCGGCGAAATTCTAATGGGACATACCGATGGTGTATTTTTTGATGGCATTCGTCTGTGGGATATCGCAACCGGATTCTTACTGATAGAAGAGGCAGGAGGCACCATGGCGTACGAAGCACAAGAACCTGGCAACCCCAAAGGTGGCTACACCTGTGCTGCTAGTACTGCAGGTATCTTTGATGAACTGTGGGACTGGACTCAGACAAAAATGTGATACCCCGCTTTCTTCAGTACGTCTCCCAGAAGATAAACTGGAAGCCCTACAACGGAACTCCAATCCCCTTCGATGTGGGAAATCATGAATTGCCCAGGGCCATCGATCTGAAATGATCCGGAACGATCTTTCCAAAGATTCGTACCAATCCACCAATCAAGTTCCTTTTCCGTGAGCTTCTTAAACGTAACCGTAGAAGAACACACTCCTTCGTGATGCTTCTGATCAGGATCAACGACTGAGAGTGCTGAGTGCACCGTGCATGTTTTTCCAGAAAGCTTGCCCACCATCTCTCTAGCTGCCTCTGTATCTGGTGCCTTCTCTAAAAGATCCCCGTCCTCCGAAACCACAAGTGTGTCACAGCCAATAACAAAGCTGTCTGGAAACCGCTCATTGACATCCAGTGCCTTGTGATACGCCTGGTGCGCGGCACGAGCTACAGGATCTGTCTCTGTACAGGTTGATTCATCGAAGCTACTGGGGTGTACTTCAAAAGTTAACCCGAGTCCTTCGAGAAGCCTTTTACGTTGTGGGCTCGCCGATGCCAATACCAAATGCTGAGACATACCAAAAGTATACCCTACGCCCTACTCCTAACCCTACCACCTAGTTACTGTATCGTGGCATCTGACAATTCAGATTCGAAATACAAATTGATGGGCGACCAGGAAGTACTCCAGGATCTCGACGATTTCTGACAAGTGTCATTTCCATCATCTTCATACGCAACTTGAAACCACCAATATCTGGAGCAGAATAGCGAAGCGTTCGGTAGAAATACGCATTGTGATTGAGGAGTCCCACTACAGGTTCGGCCTTCACCTTGTCTCCAGCAAGCAACACACAAAGCTCATAAAATCCTGGGACACGAAAGTTCTTGAGCGACACAGGACAAAACCCTGCACGAGTGTATCGACGAAGCAATCCTCTATCTTGAGGAACGAGATTACGAGCAGTTAGCGTAGTCTCTAAAGGAGGTGCTACTTCTACCACTTCTTCTACAGGATCTTTCAGAGCATCTTGAAGAGCGTCGGCATCATTAATATCTGGCTTTACAATATCAATCTTGCCAGATTCCATACGCTCCATGATATGCCAATATAGTCTGCGCTGAGCACGAAGCCTACTTCTATCTCCAAAAGCACTCCTGCGAAGCTCTTCCATAGAAACATTCTGCGGGGCAATATCCTGACGGATAAAGAGAGCAGTTGATGTGATAGGCACAGCAACAATGCCCACCAATAGAGCCAGCATCAGCCGGTGCGTGGCGTATGGATGGCGTTTCATATTTAGTAAGCGCGATTAGCAGATGACCTTGGACGAGGGCGTCCGTTATGCGTACGTGGACGCAAATAAGTTCCACCTGCATAGAGGAGAGACTCTTCTAATACTTTCAGACGCTTACGAAGATTGCGTAGTGGTGCAAATCCCAGTGACTGGAATCCGCGAAGATAGACACTACGATTGATGAGAATTGGACTTATCGCAACCATATGTTCATCGAGCAATGCGTTGCACAGGTCGTAAAAACCAGCCAAGTGATACTGACGCAGAGATCCTGGGCAACGGCCCGAAGCAATATACCCATCGAGCAAATCTCGATAGCGTTCTGATGTACGTCTGTACTGTGCTTGGGCTGGAGAAATGGTCGCAACGAATCCGTCCCCTATCACTACGGGAGCTGCGGCATGCACCGTATCTGTGTAGCCTTCTACCCCAACAAAGTTCTCTGGATTGAGGTAATAGTTCACACTATCTGTGTCATTGATATCTGGAGGAACAATACCTTCTACTTTGAGACGAAACAGCTCTTTGTATACTCCTACCGCCCTCCAATAGTTGCGCCCCTTAATCCGCACATTTGCACGATCATTGTATGCTCTCTGGTGGAGATCAATAACAGGAACGGCATTGATACCATCATCATCAATAGACTGGAAAAGACCCGTCATCGCTGTAGGAATAGCAATGACACCAATGAGTGCCGCGATGAGAGCGCGGGAAACGTGAGCTTGGGGTTTGGTCTTCTTTGGCATTGGCATAGGTATTTGTGTATGTTTCCTACTATTATAGCAAATTTTGCACTATTTTTCAATATGCATAAAGGCGCTGAATGTAGGCTTTAAACGAGTCCTACAGCCGTAATCACCCTTTCCATCGTCTGAGAAGCAATGCCCTTCGCATGCTTTGCCCCCATCTGCACAGCTTCTTCGAGCTCAGATTCCTTCAGATCTGCATGTTTTTTACGCATAGGGCCAAAATAATCGAAGAATGTCTCCAAAAGCATCTTCTTTGCATCTCCATATCCTAGGCCACCATTTCGGTATTTGTCTGCGAGATCCTTCTGCTCGGCTGCATCGAGCATAAGAGCATGAATCGCAAAGACAATACTCTCATCGGGATCTTTGGCATCCTCTACTCCTTTGCTATCGGTTACGATTCCCATAATTGCCTTCTCTACTACTTTCTCCTCTCCAAACATCGGAATAATGTTCCCATAACTCTTACTCATCTTTTGCCCATCAATCCCTGGAATTAACGCCACCTCTTTGACGACACGAGGTACCGGAGAAACGAGAAGATCCTTGCCATAGCGATTGTTGAACTTCTTGGCGATATCACTGGCCATCTCAATGTGCTGAACTTGATCTTTTCCTACAGGCACCGTGTCGGCATCGTAGATTAAAATGTCTGCAGCTTGGAGTACCGGATACGTAAAGAGTCCTGCATTAGCCTCAAGTCCTCGTTGCACTTTGTCCTTATAACTCACAGCGCGTTCTAAAAGACCCATGGGTGTAACACAACCGAGGATCCATGCGAGTTCCGCATGGCCTGGAACATACGACTGGAAAAAGAGTGATCCTTTATTCGGATCAAAACCACATGCAAGAAAATCACGCACAAGACTCTGTCGGTATTCACGAAGCTCATCGCCGCTGTGGACAGAGGTCAGTGCATGTAAATCCGCAATCATTAACAGGTTCTCTTCTTCACCAAGAAGATCTACATTCTGCTTGAAGTACCCGAAGTAGTTTCCAAGATGCGTTGTTCCCGATGGCTGAATACCGGTCAATATTCTCATTGCGTTGATTGTAGCGGAACATCGCCAGTTGTCACCAACTAAGAGTCGTTCATAAATCGGGTGGGCCCCGCCACCACGGAGGGGTGTTGCAGCAAGCGAAGGGGAATTGGTGGCGGTGGGTTTTTCTTTGCTACTTTCTTTGGTGCGGTAGACAAAAGAAAGTAGGAATTAGAGTGAGCGAAGCTTCTTTAGACATGCCTTGAAAGACTTCGGCATCGGAGCCTCGATGTGCACCTTCTCCCCCGTCATCGGATGCGGGAAGGAAATCTCTGATGCATGCAGAAAGAACTTAGAAAATCCAAGCTCTTGGCGAAACAATTGATTGAATTTTCCATGTCCATATTCACGGTCTAGTACCAGAGGATGTTCTATTCCGGCAAAGTGCAATCGAATCTGATGATGACGTCCAGTAGTAATAACACATTCGACATACGAAGAATTCCCGAAGCGATCAATAACGGTATAGAACGTTTCTGCACTCACCATTCCTCTACCGCGAGCAGGA
>CAJXJE010000047.1 GCA_913054215.1 uncultured Candidatus Peregrinibacteria bacterium
TTAATCCTCCTGGTGATACTTATGATGACGTACCTGAGGAGGCATTTGTAGGGTATTCCAGCCCCACTACCAACAAGGAACTCTATGAAGATCAATGGGGTGTACTACTCAGTGGTTATGCACCGATCAAATATGCTAATGGAAAAACTGCTGGCGTCATGACTATTGATATTCGTGCGGACGACTTCTTTGCCATTACCAAACAAACACTTTATCCATTTCTTTTCTTCATTGGTTCTTTGGTTGTTATTTTGTTTGTGTTAGTAACAGTCATTATTCGTATTTGGAGTAAGAGGGTGCAGTTAATGGCAGAGCTGGATAAACAGAAAGATGAACTCTTAAGCATTGTCAGTCATCAGCTGGCTACACCAGTTTCATCCACAAAATGGTACTTAGAAATGATGCTGGATGGCGACTTTGGCAAATTATCTTCTGAGCAAGAAAAGCATGTTAAATCTATGCAGACAGTAATAAGTAATCTAGCAGATTTGGTCAGTATGATCTTGGATGTTTCACGTATTCAGTTGGGTAGAATGAAGGTAGATCGATCTGATGTAGACTTGGCTGAAGCAATCGAAGAAATCCTTGTTGTTATAGAGCCTAAAGCAGAAGCACGGAAGGTAAAGATGAATGTATCTTTACCTAAAAATATACCTGTTGCAAAACTTGATAAGAGACTCTTCAGAATGACATTAGAAAACCTGCTAAGTAATGCGATTAAATATTCTGATAAAGACTCTGGAGAAGTAGAATTTACTGTAAAAATTGAAAATGGAACATTAACCTATTACGTGAAGGACAATGGTTGTGGTATTCCAGAGTCGGAGCAAGATAAGATCTTTGGTAAATTATTTAGAGCAAGTAATGCTCAGAGCATTGATGGTAATGGATTTGGGCTCTATGCTGCTAAAGGAGCTGTAGAAGCACTTGGTGGCTCTATTCGCTTTGAAAGCAAGGAGAATAAAGGCACTACGTTCTTTGTGTCACTGCCGTTAAATGATTAGTAGTACCTAGAGCGGCCAGCGTATAGTCTCTAGCAACTTCTTCTATTTTAAATATGAGTAGAATTTTGATGTGTCCTCCTACGTACTTTGGCATTGAATATGTTATTAATCCATGGATGGATATGGCCAACCAAGTAGATAATAATTTGGTTAGTACTCAGTGGAACACGTTAAAAGACACGCTAGAAGAAGCCGGAGCAGAAATAGAACTCATAGAACCTCAACCATCATTACCAGATATGGTATTCACCGCAAATGCAGGACTGTTAAGGAATAATATATTTATTCCTTCTCGCTTTAAATTCCCAGAGCGCCAAAGAGAAATGAAACATTGGATACAGTGGTTTATAAAAGCTGGATACGAAGTGAAAGAAATTCCAACAGAGTTGCCTTTCGAAGGAGCAGGGGATGCTTTATCTGGGAAAGTGCTTTTTGGTGGATATGGATTTAGGAGCTCTAAAGAAATTTACAAAGAGATAGAAGATATATTTTCCAGTGAAATTATTCCTTTGTACTTGGTAGATGATAGATTTTACCATTTAGATACTTGCTTTTGCCCTCTTAGTGAAGAGTTTGCTATCTTGTATGAGGGTGCATTTGATGAGGAAAGTATCCGTTCTTTAAAGGAGCATATCTCATATTTCTCAGTTCCAGAACAAGAGGCTGCACGCTTTGCATGTAATGCAGTGGTAATAGAAAACAATGTTGTTCTACCAACAGGCTGCCCAGAGACAGAAAGACATTTGCAGAGTAAGGGATTTACAACTTTTACTGTGGATATGAGTGAATTCCTAAAGTCGGGTGGTGCAGCAAAATGTTTGACGTTAAAACTGTCTTAGGAAGTCCTATTCACAATATCATGTGCAGAATGCGCAGCTACCTCTGTGTTAATTGGTTCTCCCTTTTTTAGTAGAGATAGTAAGATTATATCTTCAACCCCATGATCGGCTCCCATTCCTACATTTACAACTTCAATTCTACTATCATTAAGAGAAAATCCAATATCTGGTAATAAAGATTTAAAATCATTTTCGTCTACATTAGCTGTAGGAATTTTTTCTTCTGGTAGACCAGGTATTTCTACAGTGTAGAAATCAGTATTACGGCAGGAAGCCATAAACATTCTTCCACCAGGCTCCACAAGTCTAGCCACATTACTTACTGCTTTTCGCCATTCAGGCTTTGTTCTAGTAGCAGCTTCTGCGCAATAAAAAAATCCAACAGCACCAAATTGTCTATCTTCGCCTAAGACAGATTCATTAAGAACATTTGCTTGGCGAATGTGAGTAATTTTCCCTCGTAAAGCGGATTCTCTGGCAGTTATTTCTACAGAAGATGAATCGGCAGTTTCAAGTTGCAAAATAAACTCTGTAAAGTGATTCCAATCAAAAGCGCCTCCTTGCTCTTGGGCCCACTTTCTTAGTTCATCTAGGTTATCTTCTAAATAATCAGCAAGCTGAATAGATTTCACATATGGCACAGATGAAAGGACGTGCTGGATACATGGCCCACAACCAATATCTATCATATCTGGACTACCCCTCAATTTTGCATATTCTTCTGCCAAAAAGGTACAAATTACCTTTTCATCTGCATCGATACCTGTGAAATATGTATCAAGGTACCTTCTTGCAAAATCAGGTGCTACAGCAGTTCTGTAGTCGGTTTTTTCACTATTAAGTTTTTCACCAGGTGGGCTCATATGTGATACTGTACAGAGTTCTTCATGGAAAAAGTTTGGAATGAAACAGTATTTTAGTATCTGCTTCGGGCCGCTCTGTTTGATAGCCCCCTACCGACATCGAAATATAGAGGCATAAATTTTTTGGCTTTTTTAAGCCAAAAAAAGAGTTCTACTCCATCACAGAACCCCCCCCCCTACAACCCCCTCACTCCACCTTCCTGCACCTCTTTTATAATCCTCCAAAATATGGTGGCAGCCTCTGCGCGGTTTAATGTTTTTTCTGTATCAAATGTTCCATCAGGATTTCCTTTCATGATGTTCACTACTTTGGTTACTGCCGTGTCTCCGAAGTACTGATTCGAGATAGTGACGTCGGTAAAGTACGGACCATTGGCGAGGATTTTTCCGAGACGAAGGTCTTTGGCATTGAGCATCGCAGAGCCAATAACACGGTTGATGAGTGAGGCGGTTTCCCCTCGAGTGACGGGATCGTTTGGTCCTAAGCTGGAGAGTGAATCTGTCCAATAGTTTCTGCGGAAGACGCAGGCGGCGTCGTAGGCATAGTGACCGCCGGGGACATCGTTATACACCATGGAGCAGTCGTTGCGGGGAGCGATGAGATTCATCTTGATGAGTGTGCGATGGAATATCGTTATTAGTTGTCCACGCGTCAGCAGATCTCCTGCTCCGTATCGGCCGTCATCATATCCATAAATAATGCCGCGTTCCCGTAACTCGACAATCGATTCACCGGCCCAGGCAGGGAGAGAATCTGTGAAAGGATTGTCAACGGGCTTCAGCGGTTTTGGTGTGCGGATGTTAATAATAGCCTGAGCAGTTTTTCCGCTTGCTTCTACAAAAATGGTGACTTCGCCTCCTTGGTCGTCTGCCTGGAAGGTACACGTCTTTGCACTGTCACATTGTTTCTCGAGGAAGTAGCCGAGGCCTTCACCTTTGATAATTTTCCATGTTCCACGCATAGGCATGGTGTAGGTGACGTAATCTCCTTCGGCAGTAAGCAGCAACGATTCTCCTGGATCTATAGAAAAATCTCCAAACGGACGGATTTCTAAGCCGCGCAGTCCAGCGAGGTTATTGGCAGTGAGGGTGATAGTAGAAATCGCAGCAAGTGTACTAAGTCCAACCAGCCCAAGTGTCAGCCCAGTGGCCTTTTTCCAAAAGGTGTGCATGAAAGCAGTGTATCAATTCTTACGTTGTTTCTCTACCCTTCGGACAAACGTCCAACGAACGCAAGATATCTTGTAGTGCGGAGTCGTACAGAGTTTCGGCATCTTCTTGCGTAGTGACACTTACATTCAACACACCTCCATGCTTCTTACGGAAGATGTTGTATTCGCGTGTATGAAAACGTTTTCCACCAATCTTCCGTGTTCCATCCGTAAAGAGAGTCGGACGATTTTTCCAGAAGAGATGTTCAAAAGTGTTCAGTTTAAATGAAGGGTCGACACGCAAAGAATCAGTGATGCTCTTCGCCAAGCTTTCCTGACCTTCTGGAGTCATGAGCTGTGGATCTGTGGTTTCACTGATAGTGATGACCACACGTTCACTGGGGTCACTGAGGATGTCTCCATCAAATTCTGAGCGACTATCATCGAGTTCCCAGTTGCCAGGAAATTTTATTTTGTATCCATACGTGTCACTCTGATAGGAGATTATTGGAGCGCCAAGGATTTCATCTTCTATTGGGATGGGTGCACTGAAATGCAATCCCTCAAAAGGATCTGCCGGAGCAGGGGATGGGTTTAGAATCATTACTGTAACAGCGATAGTTGCGATAGAGGCTGCAGCGGTGCCGAGAAGGGTATGCAATCTATTCATCTGGTACTGTGTAGATGTTATTGTGGATGTTTATATCATTATACAATGATTATAAAATATAGTCAAATACGGCAATATCTCCCATATATTGGCTTCTGCGGTGGGCTCGTGGCCCTTGCTGCTGTAGTTATTCCCATACAGACGCTTGGATTCGAGCTGCCCAAGCTCGTCGTGCTCTCGGTGCTTTCTATGGGATGTGCTCTTACAGTAGTTTTAAAGAAGGCGGATATTCTCACACTATTCACTGCGTCAATTCCAGGGAGGCTGTATCTAGCCTTTGGGGTAGTGTTGATACTCTCTTTGCTGTGGTCGGTGGCGCCCATTGTTAGTCTTCTGGGTGCGGCTCCCAGGTTTCAGGGAGTGCTGGCACATGTACTGTTTCTCTTTTTGGGATTGTTTGCGGCTGACCGTATGCGTAGTGACAGTGGCAGACAGCTCCTTATATTCGCTCTTGTGAGTGCCAATGTCGTTGTCGTGTTTTATGGACTTTTGCAGATGATGCATCTGGATCCTCTAGCAAATATGTGGAAGCTCGAAGCATTTTTAGGACGCGTATTCTCAACACTGGGACAGCCCAATATCCTCGGGCAATGTATCGTACTCACGATCCCCTTTGTCGTATTCCTCTGGTTTCATTCTGTAGAAAGAGTTCGAAGGATGGCATGGGGGACACTCCTACTTGTCAATGGTGTCGTGATGCTTGGTACCGTGAGTAGATCTGCAATGCTGGGAATACTATTGATGATGATCGTGTCTCTGCCCTTGTTGCGCAGCTTCATAAAAAATGCAGTACACAAAGTGAATACCGAACAGGCTTTCACGCTTTCTCTAATGATAGTGCTGAGCACTTCTATTGGGCTTCTGTTTTTTGCACAGCGGTTTTCCCTTACCCTAGAGTCTGGGAGATCCATGTCTTCCCGTGCAGTCATTTGGAGTGCAACGTCTGACATGATCAAAGAGCGCCCCTTAGGATGGGGACTTGAAACCATGGCATTTACCTCGCCACGGTTTACCGGAAAAGAGTTGTATGAATATGTCTCACTTACAACAACAGTCGATCGTGCACACAACGAGCCACTACAAATCTTGCAGGCGCTAGGACCACTGGGACTTCTGGTCTATCTTTCGTTGATGGTGACCGTACTCCTTGCTGCAAATCGATCATTTACGAGTGACAAATTCGGATTGATACGCACCACCTCGCTTGCCATAGTCGGCTATCTGGTAACGGTGATCTTTGGGTTTCCTTCTATAGCTACTGCGGCCTTCTTTTGGATAGTGATGGGGATGCTGATAGGATTATTGCCGCAAACTCTTCCTCCGATACAGATCAAATGGAATCGTTTGTGTAATGTATTCTTTCTTGCTGTTGCCGTGGTCACCTTTGTGATTGCCGTACGTTGGACGCAATCTCGATGGATACATGCGTACGCATCTGCAGCACTACCTAAGTATCCGACTATCGCAATTGGGTTACA
>CAJXJE010000048.1 GCA_913054215.1 uncultured Candidatus Peregrinibacteria bacterium
ATTACGTTTCATCTGCTATATCATGACGAAATTTGAAAATTTGAAAACCTGAAAACCTGAAAAATCTTCAACATTTCAACATTTCAACATTATTCCATTACAATGTGACGTATGTCAGAAACGTTCAAATGGAGGCTGACACTCGCGGGATGTGCGTTCATCCTGGTAATTCTCATGGTGATGCCGCAATTTCGACACAGGAGTTCACCGCTCTACCAAGGTATAAACATCCAATTAAACTCCGACGAACAGGTCTATCTGGCTCGTGTTCAGGAGGCGCTTTCTGGGAGGCCAGAGCTCGCTGCAGAAGCCTTTACCGGACATCCGAATCTCGTCGGGACACAGGTAGCATTTATCGAGTCGTATTACGGACGCTTGTTTGCATGGACCGGATGGAAAGCAGGAGATGTGCTGTACCTGATGGATGCCGTCGTGCCGGTGCTCATCTTTCTTTCTCTCGTGCTCTTTTTTCAGCTGTGTGGATTTTCTCGGTACGCAGCGCTCGGAGGGGCTACTGCATTTTGTCTGATAGAACTGTATAACCTTGGGCGTCCTATTCACATGCGGGCGAGTTTCTTCATTATGTTATGGTCGCTCATTGGAGTGGTATATGCCATGCGTGGCCGGTGGTGGGGTGCGGTGATTGGTGGAGGATTGCTGGGTCTTCTGATTGGAATTTATGTTTGGAGCTTTACGTTTGCGTGGGCGTTTTGGGGAATCTATTTTGCATGGGAACTGTTGGAGTGGGGATATGGAAAGTGGCAAGAACATCAGAAGCTTGCACACTCAAAAGTACGTCGTGTATTGCATACGGCCTGGGGTATCCTTTGGCACTTGCGTCCACGTCGACCAACGTGGAAGCCGCAGCGCTGGCACACTCTTGCGATCGTTGGTGTCTTTGGAATTGTGTGTGGACTCCCGGCTATCGCTCATCTCGTGAACATCACATTACATCCTTCTTATGAATACGGATCTTTTCGTAGTGGAATGCACCCTGGTAGAGCGCCAGAGTCGTGGATCTATTCCATTCTCTTCTTTGGAATGATCGGATCTGTACTCCTTGCACTTCGTGAAGATTACAAAGCACTGAGGCCGTACCGCGCCGTTTGTGTGCTGATCTTCACTGCGTTTGTGTATATGAATCAGCAGGCTGTACATGCTATTACGTTTAACTTCGTCTCGCATGGGATCTTCTCCATCGCAATAGCTGCTGTGGGGATGGTGCTGCTATATATCGCCATGCGCAGCAAGTGGCTAGCTATAGGTGCAATTGCAGCGTGTGTGTATTTGGCAGCGATAGGGTTTGATGGACGGTTTGTTATTGGGCAGTGGCAGGTGCCAGAAGGCCGCTTTGCCAATCAGCATCTTGTCAGTGCGCTTACAATTCTCGATGAACTTCCACGTGGACGTATACTTTCTGATCCTGCGACGATGGCACTCATCGCATCAAATACGCATCACGACATTGTGTATTCGATCTACTTAAAGAATGTACTGCTATCACATCAAGAAATTGCACTGCGTTTTTGCTTGAGCCAACTTCCACTGCGCCCTGATAAGCGCATCATCGAGGGGAGAGGCCACTTGGTATACCCGGATGCTATCTCTGCGTTTGGTGGGGATTTGCAACAGCAAGAAGCGGCAATGGTGACTGCTGCATGTCGTGAGTTAGATCTCGACCCCAATACTTCTATACGGACATTCGAGATAAGTCACATTTTCTGGAACAAGCGCCAAGAACCCGATTGGAATATCGGGAGGTTACAAATGGACCTAGAAGAGATAGCTTCTGATGAAACCTGGGTGCTGTATAAGATTAACGAGGCTTAACCGCGCGAACGAGGAAGTTATATTTTGGGTCGTGTAAGCCAACTTCTTCGAGTGCGATGCGCTCGGTATCAGTGAAACCAATCTCACGCAGAACTTCCATAAGGCGGTCTGCTGGGTACATCCATTTGTGTAGATCGTAGTCTTCTGTTTGATTAGACTTATATTTTCCGAACAAATGCTGATTGATGTAGTGCAGGTCTTCGCCATCTAAAATACCTTTTGCAATCGCCTCGATATCTGGAGTACAGATACGAACCACTGCTCCTGGTTGCATGATACGGAAGAACTCTTTGAGTACGTGCACGTTATGGACCTCTCGCAAGTGTTCGAGCGTTGCCGCAGAAAACACCTCTGCGATGACACCGTCTTCCATAGGAAACTTCTCGGTGATATCAAATACCAAATCTACCTGTGGCAGCGCTACTGCATCGACATTCAGAAACTCTTTTGGATTAAAAGGATTGCGGCCTCCGCAGACATCGAGCTTGGCACCACGGTAGCCCTTTGCTTCCCACTCGGAAGCTCTGGCAGAACATTTGGCGCGGCTGTGGCTATCTTTTGCCCATCCGTACAAAAATCGGAAGGGGCGAATGAGCCGATAATGCCGGTCAATAAAGCTTTTGAGCATGGTCGCTAGTGTACACTATCCCGTGATGATCAAGGTGTATATCGATCTTCTACCGGACGTACCGTACATACCCTTGTTGTATCCTAATTTAGGGATACAGGAGCGAGGAAGTATTATGTTCCTCAATAGAGCATTTGGAGGACTCAAACATCACTTGGTGGATATCGTCGATTCTCCGGAAAAAGCAGACTATATTTTGCTGCCTCACAACTATTCGTCCCTGAAAGGACAAAATTCCTATGTAATAAAACAGGAATCTTTAGCCAAAAAACTTGGTAAGAAACTTATTATCTTCTGGCATGGGGACAGTGATGCACCCATTACCAATGATAATGCAATTGTGTTTCGTACCAGTCAGTATCGAAGTAACTTGCAGAAGAATGAAGTGATGATGCCGGCCTATGCGGAGGATTTATTAGAAGGACAACTTCAACTTCGCGAGAAGCACCCAGGCAAACCGGTGATCGGTTTTTGTGGATGGGCGGATTACAAAAATTTCAAAAACCATATCGGTACTGTTGTGAAAAATAGTTTGATCGAAGCGTCGGGAATCGTGGGTATTCATCGTGATGCTCGAGTGAAAGGTATTACATATCGCATGAAAGAGATAAAGCATTTAAAACAATCAGGTGTCATAGAACCAAACTTCATTATTCGCAGTAGTTACTCAGGTCACACATCGACGATTAAAACAGATCCTAAGCAGGCACGCAGAGAGTACATTGATAACTTACTGAGTTCGGATTACGCACTGATCATTAAAGGAGATGGGAATTACAGTTACCGGTTTTACGAAGCACTGAGCTTGGGGCGCATCCCTGTGCTACTTGATACTGAATGTGTGCTGCCACTGGAAGATGTTATTAACTATGACGAATTCATCGTCCGTGTTCCGTATTGGGATATCTATCTACTCGATCGAATAGTGGCCGAACATTACAGCAGAATTTCTGGTGAGGACTTTGTTGCTATGCAAAAGAAGGCGCGAGAGGTATTTGAGAAGTACTTGAGAGTGGATAGCTTTCTTTCGTATGCGGTTAACCATTCTTTGCCCGCAAAATTGCACGGCTAAGTGAATTTGCATCGCCAGTTCTACACAAAAACACCTCTTTGCCGTCGGTGAACTTTTCTCCGATGGCGAGGTTACTTGCAGTGATCACAGGGACGCCGCAACCGATAGCATCGTAGACTTTATGGGGGATCACGCGGTTGGCTTTGTCTGATGTTCCGAAGATACCAAGTGCGATGTCACACGATCTTAAATAGTGTGGGAGATCTGCCAGTGGCATGAAGTCGAGGAAGGTGACATTGCTCAGCTCAAGTTCGGCTGCGAGGGCTGTCATCTCTTTGTAGGTTTGACCATTACCGATTAACGTAAAGTGAATATCAGTTTGATCACCTAGAATTTTTGCAGCGTGCAAGATGTGTTCGATTCCCTGCAGCGGAATGTAACTCCCGATAAAGAGTGCATTGAATTTTCCTTCTGCAAGTTTGTTTTCTTTTGGTCCGGGACTAAACAGATCTTTCAGCGTGCCTACATACACAACCCGAATTCTTTTTGCAGATAGAAAGAATCTCTTTGTGAAAAACTTTTTGTGCGCTTCAGTATCAATTAATACCTCATCAGCTAAGTGTGTTGAGACAACATCAGCCAAGTAATAAAACCAGGCAAGGGGATTTAACCAACTGATTTTCTTACGGTCAGAGACAAGGGTGTCGCTTATAGAAATGAAGGCATCAAAGATTAGCTGCTTGCGTGGGAACCGCGTTTTCCACCAGGCGATCGGCATGAGATAATAGCCAGGGAAGTTTACGAGGAGGGCGCTGTACTCTTTTTTGTGCTTTTTAAACTGCTTCATCAAGTCTCTGTGTTTGCCTAAAAAGCCCTTTGCAGTGGTGAGACACTCTCGCACCTCCCATCCTTCAGATTCATACAAATCCACTAGATTGCGGTATCTAGGCGAATTTGGGTCTGGAAAGCCGAATGTGAGTAAGATGGGCTTTTGCATTTCTTCCGTCACTTTAATAGCACTACAAGCTAAAAGCTATAACCTATAAGCTATATTTATGAAGATCGCTTACGTCACTCATACACGGTATCCGACAGAGAAGGCTCATGGGCACCAGATTGCTCGTGTGGGGGAGGCGTTAACGAAGCTTGGACACGACGTAACACTGGTTTCTCCGGATATAAAAAATGCTATACGTCACGAGCATGTAAATTACTATCATTTGGAAAAAGGGTTCGAAGTGGAAAAAATACAAACATTCGATGCATTTCAATCAAAAATAATTCCTGGACGTTTTGCATTTTTGTTTACGATGCAATCGTACCGAGGATCATTAAAAGAGTACTTTGCCGACAATACGTTTGATCTTCTGTATGCGCGTTCTCCTCTGGTACTTCCTGCACTCCTGTCTACAAAGATCCCTGTTGTATTAGAGCTTCATACATTGCCCAAGCGTGGACGTAGTAGATTCACAGCACTCTGTAAGAAGTGTAAACGGATCGTGTGTCTTACCACTCCAATGCGAGACGAACTTGTGTCTTGGGGAGTGCCTGCCAAGAAAATTATCGTCGAAGGTGATGCTGTTGACCTAGAACGCTTTGTAAATCTTCCAACTTCAAAAAAAGCGAAGCATCATTTTGCATTACCGGCAGATCGTTTGATTATTGGATACGTTGGGTCACTTGTGACCATGGATAAAGTGCAGAAGGGAGTAGAAATTCTTATTAAGGCAATGTCGTCTCTGCGCCAGCACTATCCAAATGCGTTTTTGTTTGTGGTGGGTGGTCCCGATCTCTGGATAAAACGCTATCGAGCATTGGCGATAGCAAACAAACTGACCGATCATGATTTTTTGTTTCATGGCCCTGTGCGACCCAAGCTTGTTCCGGACGCTATGGCTGCGTGTGACATCTGTGTTTATCCCTCACCGGTGCCCACGCATCAGTACTTTAAGCGCGATACATCACCACTCAAGCTCTTTGAATATCTTGCATCGGGAACGCCAATCGTCTGCGCAGATATTCCTCCTGTGCGAGACGTCGTTGATAAAACTATCGTGAGATTTGTGCATCCAGGAAGTGTGTCATCTCTTGCAGGTGGAATTCGAGATATTCTCGAACATCCAAAAGAGGCAAAGGAGAGATCTGCAAAAGGGCTCAAGATGATACAAAATCATTCATGGGAGAAGAGGATGAAGAGAATACTAGATACACTCTCCTAAAGAGCATCATTTACTGTTTTTGTTATATATACTGCCGCATCCTCGATCGCTTTCGGACTGGGGTGCACGGTATCCCAACTCAGAGTTTCTACCTGGTTTCCAAAAAATTCGTAGAGATCTACTACGGTAAAACCGCTACGTTTCGCGATTTCGATCAGCTTAGGTTTTTCCGCTGTGTGCAGGAAGTTATCGGGCCAGATCACGAATGTTCTATTGTCAGGAAGTTC
>CAJXJE010000049.1 GCA_913054215.1 uncultured Candidatus Peregrinibacteria bacterium
CTTTTATATCACGGGATGCTCCGCATCCCTAGGCCAACTGAGCTACAACCCCACTATTATGTACGTGTGGGACACCTTTGATGTGAATCTTTTACAAAGAGCTCGGTTGTCATCCCAAAGCTCGAAAACGTTACCAGCAGTATATCCTTAATACAATCAAAAGTTCATAGATATCCTCAGATGCCTGAGATACCATCAGAGGGTGAACATAGACCGAAAGCATCTGCCATTCATAGGATTTGCGATAGCATTCCTCGTGTTCTTCTTCTGGGGGCTTAATATCGGCAAACTAGGACACGACTACAATTACTTCTTTCCGAAGCTTCTGGATGGCAACTGGCACTTCCTAAGACAGGGACTGGCGCCGTTTATGTATACCCCACACTACTGCGGTGGATTTCCGGAGTTTGGTAATCCTCAATCGATGTACTACTCGCTGTTGCAGCTGCTGAGTCTCAAGCTGGATCTCTGGCTTGCGATGCAGATCGTGATGGGGGTTGCGATGATGATTGGATACTGGGGTTGGTACTTGTTTGGGAGAGATATTATTAAACTACGATGGAACTGGGCCCATGTGTTTGCACTAATTGGCAGCATTGGAATTTTTGCAGCCCTTCGGAAGAAATAGATTACTCTAGATACAGCACTGGATTCTTCTTCACACCATTCACGCGTACTTCAAAGTGCACATGGATTCCCGTTGCACCGTATACACGACCGGTATTTCCCATCGAAGCAATGGTCTGGCCGCGCTGTACACGATCTCCTTCTTTAACATACAAATCCTTATTGTGTGCGTAGAGTGTCAGGAGTCCGTTCCCATGATCGATCTCGATGACATGACCATAGCCACCACTCCATCCTTTGTCCGAACGCACAACTGTGCCATCTTCAGCAGCGTAAATAGGTCCACCAAGTAAACCACTCCCTTTATCCTGCATATCTATGGCGTAGTGCCCTGCATGATAGCGCTGTGTATAGAAGCACGTAATGGCGCATGGCTTTTGCAGCACTCCCGCAGTTGGTGTTGGTGTAAACGGTGCTGTGGGTTTTTGTGCGACTTCAATAGTTTTTTGCGTAGGTTTTTCCGAAACTGGTGGCTCATCAACCGTAGCAACTTGCTTGCGCTTTTCGATGATAGGACGCCCACCTGGAACGATAAGCTGCTGCCCTGCCATGATAAACTCACTCTTTAACTCATTTTGATTCATAATATCGCTCATCGGAATTTCATAGAGTTGTGCGATACGAGAAAGTGTCTGCCCACGAGAAACTGTGTGCAATATACCGTCTACCGGAAGAATGAGTAGCTCATCACCTGGGCGTATTGGCTGTCCGGCCTGTAAGTTATTTGCCCATCGAATCGTATCAACAGATACAGGATACCAACGCGAAAGTCGTTCGAGGCTATCGCCATCCTTTACGGTGTGGATTGTTCCTTTTGCATATGCCCTGCGTGCCCCCTGACGTGTGAGAGGGGAAGTTTTTTTGATAAACCCTTCCTCTACCAAGAGAAACCTCTGAGCTGCAAGAGACGTTTCTTGTGGTGCAAGCGCAGCCTTCGGAACATAGGGAGGCAAAAATGATCCTACTACAAAGGTTATCACACACGCTATTCGAACACGGTTAATCAGCCAGCGGTGTGTAGGAGAGTTGGGTGTCATTGGGAGGCAACAGGCTCCGGCTCAGTGTTTAAGGAAGAAAGAACTGTTCTCATATCCTTGTATCGCTGATTGGAATTAAAGAGTACGACAATGTATTGCTGATCTACACCTTCAACTACAGACATTAGACACTGTCCAGCATCGGTCGTGGTACCAGTTTTTCCCGCAAGCACTGGGCTCACTTCATGGAGCAATGCGTGCGTATGATACAACTGAATTCTATCGCCTTCCCTACTGGTAATACGCTCTCCAGAACTACTCAATCGGCTGGCAATTGCTTCGTATCGCATGCTAAACATTGTTAAACCTGCAATATCTTGTGGTGTAGACCAGTGTGCAGGATGATCGAGTCCTGCAGGATTGCGAAATGACGTTCCCGTCATACCCAGTTGCAACGCTCTGGCGTTCATCTCACCGACAAAAGCAGAGACGGATCCGCTGTGATATTGCGCTAGCGTGATTGCAGCATCATTCGCTGAATTGATCAAAAGGGCAGAGAGTAAATCTCCTATGCTAAAGTGTTTTCCTGGTTCGATGTAGGCTTTGTTCCCCATTACATCTACCACGCTACGCGGGACGGTCACCATTTCATCTAATGCGTGATTTTCGACAATAAGTAGTGCAGTCATCAACTTCGTAAGACTCGCCATGGGCCGCTGTATGCGTGCTTGCTTTGCATAGAGCTTCTGGCCACTTTGTGCATCGTAAATGACGACTCCAGACGCAGACAAATGCCCCACTATCTCTATAGCCTCACTCGATGGAGCGATCTTCATCGTTTCTAAAGTAGAAACGTCTGCCGATAATGAGTCTACGGTCGGGAACAAGCCCAAAAGCAGTGCTGAGATTAGAGATAGGTACATCTACACTAGGATAGTACTGATAGAGCAGGAGTTGAAGTGATATGTTGGATTTTGCTGAGTGGTCTGAAGTGGCGGGTCAAGGAATTTAACTTGCGCTTAGTGTACTACTGATACATCACCCTGTCTGAGACCCGCAAATCGATATAATGACGCGCTGATTCAAATCCAATCTCCTTCAAGAATGTTCTGTAGCGCTCCATTTGCTCTTCTAAGGGATTGCGTAGATCAAACCAGAGTTCTTTTCCTTCTATGAGCAAATGAAACTCCTGTGCACGCAGATAGATTGTACGCCGAGACACCTCATGTCCAAACTGCCGAAGTAGTGTCAGCTCCGCCGCTTTCATGCGCTCTAAAAATGTTGGCTGAATCAGGAGCATTCCAGGGTCTGGACGCACACCCCAGTCCACGATAGAAAACCACGGAAGTGTCTCTGTATCTCGTGCAGATGTTGTGGCCATATAGATTCCCTGTGAAGTCAGAAAATCGATATTGCTCCCCGTGCCGGTGCTTCCTTCGCTGTCGGGTTCTTCTATGTTTAAGCGCGCTACTAAGGGGTGCAGTGCAATACGTACATGTAGTATCCCAGGATAGGTTTTGCCAATACTGATTTCGTCAATATCAGGGATTTGGTCTCGCAGCAGGCCTGCAATTTCGAATGATGAGAGGAAGAAAAGATGTCTACCAAACATCGGCGCGAGTGCATCTTGCACTTCTTCGATATCTAACCGGGGACTTAGCCTACTCACCGTAATTTCTCGCACCTCTATGGCAGGAGAAAAGAGTAGAAACCCGAATGAGATCAAACCGATAGTTATAAGGCATATTAATGTCCAGCGTACTGCAGAGGCACGAACCCCTTGCAATGTCACTTCTAGCCTACGTCTGAATCTGCGCCATTTTTCCTTTCGACGCCTACTTTTTCTCTCCATACGACGCTTTACGTACCGCTTTGTTTCAGGCGAGACACGCCTGGCGTATTTTTTGGGGAGCCGACGAGGTTTTTTCATGGGCACAGTACTATCTTAAGTGCTGGAAGTCTTTCCCACAAACAAGCACAATAGAACTATGAAACTTGCGATCGTCGCCGACTGGCTTCCTGTGTACGCAGGAGCGGAACATGTCATTGCACAAATGCATGATCTTTGGCCAAAAGCGCCGATCTTTACGAGTGTGGTTGACCGATCAAACATCGGTCCACTTGCCAGTGCGGATATTCGTACTACGTCGCTTCAGAAATGGTTCAAGCTCAGTGGCAATCACCAGTGGATGTTACCGTGGATGCCACGTGCGATCGAATCGATTGATCTACGCGGGTACGACATCATTGTCAGCTCTTCGCACGCTATCGGGAAAGGGATTGTGCCCCCTAGTACTGCGCGACACATTTGCTACTGCCACACACCGATGCGCTATGCATGGGAAATGGAAGACGAGTATTTGGATGATTTTAACGTGCCGCAGTGTCTGCGCAGAACTATCAAGCAAAAGCTGAAGCAAATCCGCAAGTGGGATCTGACTTCTGCACAGAGAGTTGATCAGTTCATTGCCAACTCGGTGACCGTGCAGGAGAGGATCAAACGTGTCTATAACCGCGATAGCATCGTGATTCATCCTCCAGTCAGTGATCGATTTTTTGAGTCTCCGATCACAGATCACAGATCACGCAATTATTATCTCACCGTCGGCCGTCACGTTCCGTATAAGAGGACTGATCTTTTGATTAAGGCAGCAAATGAGTTACAGATCCCTCTCAAGGTTGCAGGATCTGGTAAGGATTCTGCAAAACTGAAAGCTATTGCAGGACCAACCGTCGAAATACTCGGCTTTGTCCCTGATGAACAATTGCCTGAGTTATATGCCAATGCCAAAGCCTTCCTCTTTGCACCATTTGAAGATGCGGGAGTGGTACCACTAGAAGCACAAGCAAGCGGCACTCCGGTGATTGCCTACGGCAAAGGAGGTGTCCTTGATACCGTAATTGACGGCGAAACTGGTGTGTACTTTGCGCAGCAGACAGTCGATTCTGTCACTGATGCTATTGAGAAGTTTGAGAAGATGAATTTTGATACTGAGCTGATTCGGGAGCACGCGAAAAAGTTCTCTGCGCAGCGATTTCAAGAGAAAATTTTAGAAGTTATTTCCTCATGAATTAATCCTCCACGTCGGTTTCATCTTCTATCTCTCCAACAAGTTCTTCAAGCACATCTTCGAGAGTCACAAGGCCTACAGTGTGCCCTTCCTCTTGCACAACTGCGAGGTGCGTGTGCTTGTCACGAAACAGTGCGAGCAACTCATCACTCCTCATATTCGACTGCACGGTAAGAGCACCGCGGCAAATGGATTCGATGGAAGCACCGCCTTCCTTTTCGTAGAGTGCCTGCAATACATCTTGCTTGATGATCATGCCTACAACTTCATGCATAGAGGCTCCAAACAGAGGAAATCTAGAGTGTGGTTCGTGATCGATCTTCTGCCACGCCTCTCCCAGAGAGTCTTCTATGTTTACACTGATGATATCTTTGAGCTCCGTCATGATGTCTGATGCTGTTTTATCATTAAGGATAAACGCACGATGGATCAGTTGGCCTTCATCGCTTTCGATGTGACCTTTGCTTCTGCCGATCGTCACAAGAGATCGAATTTGATCTTCTGTTCCCACTTTGCGTTCTCCTTTCTTAAAGAGATTAGTGATCCACTCCAGCACAATAATCAGTGGAAGCATCACCGTAGTCAGTAGTAGTATTAACGGCGCTGTTGCAAGCGCAATGCGCTCTGCGTAGTGGATACCAATGGCCTTTGGGATAATCTCAGAAAAGATAATGATCCCGAATGTTAGCCCCGTTGTCATCACCGCGAGCACCGCATCTCCATACATATTGATGACGATTTGACCTGCCCAAATCGACCCGACAATATTGACCACGTTATTCCAAACTACGATTGTTATGACCGATCTGTTGAGCTGTTTATTTACACGATTGAGCATGGCGGAACCAATGCGTTTTTTTTGCAGTATTGAATGCACCTCGGCATCAGTGATGCTGACGAGTGCTGCTTCGGATCCAGAAAAAAATCCTGATAAAATCAGGATGATAACTATAACTATGGCGAGTTCGATCATGCGAGAAGTGTAGCAGAAATCTACTTCCTTCTCCGTCTGATCCACGCAAGTCCCGCAGCAGCACCCGCACCAATTACTGCTACCGCGGCAGGTCCGGTATCACCCGCAGGTCCACGTGATTGAATAAGCGGTTGTAACTGTGCCAGTGGAAGCTGGTATGGCAAAGGATTGTAGTTTGGATACTGTGG
>CAJXJE010000050.1 GCA_913054215.1 uncultured Candidatus Peregrinibacteria bacterium
TGCCATGCGACAGGGGCCTGCCACGGGGCTGCCGACCTGGAGTGGGCAGGGTGACATGCTGCTTTCGATCTTTGGGTCACACGGAGAGTATCCGCGGCTTGTGATGGCCGTCAGTGATTGCCAGGATTCATTCGACTTGATGCCAGATGCTTTTAACTACGCAGAAGAGTATCAGCTTCCTGTGACGATCCTCACGGATAAGAATATTGCTGAGGGTCTCTTTATGCAGCCGCAGTATGATCTGAAAAAAGCAAAGATCAGCCGAGGGAATCTGGTTACGGATCAAAAGAAACTTGATGCCCTCAAGAGTGCCGATCGATACGATCCGAATGCAGAAGGTGGTGTATCGCCTCGGTGGTTACCTGGAGCTAAGGCGGTGACGTATTGTGCACAAGGGGATGAACATGATGGAGAGGGCAATGTGGCAGAGGGTATCGATAATGCTATTGCGCAGATGAATAAGCGCATGAAGAAAATGGATACTATGAAAGCAGTATTACCGGAGCCGCAGCTTATCGGATCGCAAGATCCAGAAATTTTGATTGTCAGTTGGGGGAGTAATAGAGGACCGATAGTGGATGTGATTAAAGACCAATCGAATATCGGGTATCTTCACTACACCTATCTCTGGCCTTTGAAGACAGAAAAACTAGAAGCACTTGCCAAAAAAGCGAAGAAGACGATCCTCATTGAAGCAACGTATCAGGGACATCTTGGTAAACTGATTAGCATGGAGTGTGGACTCAATCTCGATGAACAGATCCTTAAGTTCGACGGTCGACCGTTTTTCTATGATGAACTTCTTTCTAAATTAAGCTGATGGCGATCTCACTCGACAGTAACGGCCCAGGTGTTCAGGATTACTATTGCGGCACGGAGTGTACGTGGTGTGACGGTTGTGGAGACTATGGGATTATGGCAGCGGTAAAGCGTGCACTTGTTGAACTCAAAATTCATCCACACGAAGTAGCACTCTGTTTTGATATCGGTTGTCACGGAAACGCCTCGGACAAAATGCTTGGGTATCGTATTCACGGTTTGCATGGCCGTATTATTCCTTTTGCTGCCGGTGCAAAACTTGCAAATCCTAATATGCCAGTGATTGCATTCGGTGGAGATGGTGCAAGTTTCTCCGAAGGGGTAAATCATTTGGTGCACGGTATTCGCAGCCACTATCCTATGACATTCGTGATGCATAACAATGCAAACTATGGTCTTACCAAAGGACAGGCGAGTAGTGTGACGTGGCAGAACCAACCGATGAACATTTCTCCAAATGGTATTCCGGAAGACACACTTCAATCCATGGAATTTATCTTTTCTCTGCAGCCAACATTTGTAGCACGTAGCTGGAGTGGAGACATTCCACAGATGACACGGGTCCTCAAGGCTGCAATCCAGCACCGTGGGTTTGCATTCGTCGATATTCTCCAAGCATGTCCCACTTATAACAAATTCACTTCTCACGAGTGGCTCCTGGAGCACTGCTTTGATGCGAATGAAAAGGGGCATGACCCATCAGATTTAGAAGCTGCCAAGAAGGTAGCGTTTGATACAACGGATAGAGTGGGTTGCGGTATTTTGTATCAGAATGAAGATCATCCAACGTTCTATGAGAGACTTAAACCACGAGAAGGAGTAAAGACCACTGCGGTTGAAGAAGTAAAGATCACCGATGTAAGTGGTTTGATGAAGGAGTTTATCTAGGCCTACGCAGCCTTCTCTAGTCTTCTTTCGTATGCTTCCCCTTCACCAAATTGATCTTCTAACAGGGCAAGATACATTGTCAGTGTTTCTCCTCTGAGCGAATCTACAGGGCTAGAAGCTCTCGCAGTTGGAGTACGTTCTTCAGCTTGTCCTTCTGGGCCTCTGTAAATACGTGGTGTAAACATAAGTAAACTGTACAACGTCCCTATTCCCCTCGCAACTTGCTTGTGAGGGCTTTTAGAAATCCTACTCCCACGATGATTGGGTGGCGGAAGACGAATTTGAAGACTTGTCCGCTCCCTTTACTACTAACCCCTTTCCCTTTTTTTGCGCGATTGAAGAACTTTTCAATCATATCTTGGACGGAGCGATTTCGCGATTTGATAGCCGCGCGCTTTAAGGGGCCGTGCAAAGATTTGATGAGTTGCTCAAATACTGTCAGTCGGTCATAGAGCCCTTCACCCGATGCATTGTTTTTTGCAGAAGCTGCTTCGCCATGTACACGGAAGGCACCATGCGAGACAGGTTCGTAGTACCAGTTGGTGTGCTGTAAACAGCGAAGCCAGTACTCGACGTCTAAAAACTGTGGCATTTTTTCGTTAAATGGCCCTACTTCTTCCATTAGTTCTTTACGCAAGACGACAAACGGTGGTTCTCCGATAATGTTTGGGTGCATGTTGCGCTTGAGCCACCATTCCAAAATCTCACTACCAGCCTGCTTGCCGGGTAGGAGTTGTTTCTGTACTTCTTTGACGAGTTCATAACCTTCTATCGTCCAGAGCTCCTCATCGTATTGATATCTGTGATGCATCGAAATAATGCCGACATCGTGATTTTTGGAAAAGATCTTTAGAGCAGTCTCTAAGTAGTCTGGTTCCCAGAGATCATCTTGGAACAGATACGCGATAATGTTTCCAGTAGCTTTGCGGTAGCATTCGTTCCAGTTTCCACCGATGCCGAGACACTTCTTATTTTTGTGGAAGCTGAACCTCTCATCAACCAAATAGTCCATGACCATTGCATGTGTATCGATTTCTGTTGGCTCGTCGCAGATAATACATTCCCAGTCGGTCTCCGATTGCGCACGTAAACTTTCTACCGTCTCAGAAAGATGCTGAGGATTTGGCTTGTAGGTGGGGACAAGGACGGATATCTTGGGCATGATCTATACTACTTTACATGAGAATCGACATTCTTACATTACACCCGGCGATGTTTACAGGACCTCTAACCGAGAGCATCCTCGGCCGTGCCCAGGAGGCAAATTTGGTAGAGATACATACCCATGATCTTCGGGATTGGGGCATCGGGAATTACCATCAGGTGGATGACGAGCCCTATGGTGGAGGAGCGGGGATGGTTATCCGTGTAGACGTTGTTGTTCCTGCGATCGAATCGATCATTTCACAAGCAAAAGAGGAAAGTGGAAAGTGGAAAGTGGATAAAGAAAAGATGCCATACAGGATCTATCTTTCTGCACGTGGAGAAACATTGAAACAGGAGAAGGTAGAATCACTTTCTGCGGAACATGACTGGTTGCTTCTTTTGTGTGGACATTATGAAGGGATCGATCAGCGTATTGTCGAAGGGGGATGGATCGATGAAGAGATCAGTATTGGGGATTATGTTCTTACCGGAGGAGAGTTGCCTGCGATGGTCCTGATTGACGCAGTAGCTCGCCATATTCCCGGTGTGCTTGGTAAAGCAGAATCAGCCCATGAAGAGAGTTTCTCATCAGCCCTTGATCGCAAAAAAGAATATCCGCACTACACACGGCCAGATGATTATCAAGGTCACAAGGTTCCTGAAGTACTGCTGAGTGGGCATCATGCAGAGATAGAGAAGTGGAGGAAGGATCAACTTTCGTAATATGTTTATCGCATTACTCAATGAGCTGGCCGAAAAGAGTACGGTGCAGTTTTACGTTCGTGCTCGTCCGGGGATGCCATCTACCAAAGCCCTCTCTCTGATGGAAGATGAAAGTATCAAAATTGATATTGCTGCAGCGCCAGAAGGTGGAAAGGCGAATGCAGAGCTTATCAAGTACCTATCCAAAGAGTTTGGTGTAACAAAAGATCAGATCAAGATAGTTTCTGGAGCAACGACTCGCCACAAATTACTGAGAATCACTAATCATTAATCGCTTTCTCAATCATTCCTCGCAAGTCTGCATACTGCGGAAGGCCCACAGATTTTTCTCCATTCAAAAAGAACGTAGGAACGAGTGTGACATCCAGAGACCGTGCGAGAGACTTTTGCTGCTCTATAATTTTGAGCGTTTCTGGACTGTCGAGACAATCGGCGAACAGATTTAGATTGAGTTCTAATGAGGCAGCTTCGTTAATGAGTGTTTCGCGGTCTTTTGCGCCTAACGTAAACAGAAGTTTATGCATGGGGATCCCTTTTCCTTGGCTAGCTGCACACAAAAGTCCGAGGGTGGCGTTTTGGCTGTGAATGTATTTACGTAGTGGAAGGATACCGATTTGTAGCTTCAGTTTTCCTTGGTTGATAAAGTCTTCGAGGAGCAATGGGAAGTGTTCGTGATAAAAGTTTTTGCAGTAACGGCAATGATGTTCGGTAAACATCAGTAGAACCACTGGTGCATCACGGTCACCAATTTCTATAAGTCCCGAAGGAAGAAGTCTCTCTACTATTTTTAGATTTTCATCTTTTGCAGATTCATTTTCTATCACTTCACCCTGCTCTTTTTGCAGAGGATCTTCTTGAGGTATTTCCACTGGGATACATGCACTGAGTAGCAGCACACCGAAGAGGATAAGAAAGCGTTTCATGCTCTAACTGTAGCGGATTTCCTTACTGACAGATAGCGCCATCACCCGTTTCTACACACGCAGAGGGGCAGAAGAGGAATCGTGCTTTTCCTGTTTCTTCGTAGCAACGCAGCACCTGTGGTTGGCTGCAATCACAGGTGGGATTTTTTAGCTTGGTACATTTGCCACTTTTACTGCAGTAACTTGTTGGTAGTGGGCAATCGCTATTTTTTTTGCAACGAGGAAAACTTTGTAGAGGGGCTGGTATCTGTTGCACATACACCTCTGGCCCGTTGATGACGACGGTTGTTGCTTGGGTATAATTGAATGATTCTCCCAGAAGCAACATGCCCACCATTACTCCAAAGAATCCGAGTGGGAGCAGTATTCTGATAGTGGATTTTTCGAACATAGCGAAAGTATATCGTATACTATTGATCTATGCAGCGAGTTCTAATTCTTGGCGTTCCGATAGACCCTGTTACCCAGGACGAAGCGGTACAGCGTTTATCGCAAATGCTTACAGATGGTAGTAAGCATCATGTCATGACACCGAATAATGAAATGTTGGTGAAAGCTTCAAAGGACCGTACCTTCAAGTCGCTACTGCAATCGTCTGAGCTCAACCTTCCAGATTCCATGGGACTGTTATGGGCGGCCAAGCGCACAGGGCAACTGTTACCCGAACGTGTAACAGGAGTGGATACCGTAGAACGCGTCCTTCTTTCTTTGAGCAGTGGCTGTCCGGTGTTTTTATTAGGAGGAAGGAAGGGCGTAGGGCGTAGGGCGTTGGAAAAAATGCAAAAAGAGAATTCGAACCTTGTCGGTGAGGCATTTGAAGGGTCGCCATCCGAAGAAGATGCTCCGAATATTATCAAAAAAATTAATGACTCCGGTGCGAGGTTATTGCTGGTCGCTTACGGTTCACCTGCGCAAGATTTTTGGATCAATCAGCATTTACTCAATCTTACATCAGTTCGCGTTGCGATGGGTATTGGTGGTACGTTTGATTTTTTATCAGGATCCATCAAGCGCGCACCAAAGTGGATGCAGAGCTCAGGCCTTGAATGGGTCTGGAGACTGCTGATGCAACCGTCACGTATAGGAAGAATCTATACAGCGGTTATTCGGTTTCCGCTTCTTGTGTTTCGGGGGTAGGTTCTGCGCGTAACTTTTCTATGTGGGATACATACCACTCCTTTTCGCCCTTTTTAAGGATAATAAACTTCGGGCCATCTTTACTCTCTGCTTGGTAGTGTCGCTCGTTTTCTTCTTCTTTAAGTACTTCAATCGATCGTAAGCCTTCATCAG
>CAJXJE010000051.1 GCA_913054215.1 uncultured Candidatus Peregrinibacteria bacterium
TAATGCGTACGGGGCGCAGCAGCAAAGTTTTGTGGATCAGATTGCCGTCGAAGGCATCGGTACTATCGATGCCACGTTTATTCGCGCGCCAATCATCACACGTACAGGAGAGGAAGTTTCTATTCTTGCATCTCATAAAGAGCATCCAGTTCTTTTGCAACAAGGTAGAATCATCGCTTCGACATTTCACCCAGAAATAGGATCGCAACTAGCTATACATTCGCTGTTTCTAGAAAGTCTCGCTCCGTTGAAGATCAAGTAAAACTGTTGTAATATTGAACAACAGTGTTACGTATATATATCCCTTTTGCGCTTGGCATACTACTTCTGCAACCATTTTCAGCTTTTGCTGAGGGCTATCCGGATACTACTGCTCAAAAGCAAATTGGGATCTATCTTACGGCGACCAATGCTGGAGATGAGGAGTTTGTCTATGGCGTGATCGATCGTCTTGTCCAGCGTGGCATTCCTGCTTTGGTATTTGATGTGAAGGATCACTACGTCTATTTCGATAGCGAATCCAATCTTGCGAATGAAGCAAATCTTGTGGTTCCTCTTATCGATCTACCTGCTCTTATTGCAAAGGCGCATGAGAATGGGATCTACACTATTGCTCGTTATGTCGCGGTACGAGATAAGTATCTTGGTAGAGCGTTTCCACAGACGCGTATGTCTGATCCTCTTACTGGCGACCCGCTGCAGACAGATTGGGTGCATCCATCACATGAGACGGTTTTGGAATACAATCGTCAGCTTATCGGGGAAATCGCACGAGCCGGTGTGGATGAAATCAATCTAGATTATATTCGCTATCCGACAGACATTCTTGCTTCGCTTTCTACGATGACTACTGCGGAAAAGATTGTGCATCTCGAAGCGTTTGTGCGTATGGCACGTCGTGCCATTGATATGTCAGGGGCAGATACCAACCTTGGGATAAGTACGTATGCCATATTGGGTTGGTATTTCGATAGTACGGTTGCAAACATTGGACAGGACATTGTTCGCTTTGCACCATTCGTAGATGTCATTTCTCCTATGGCGTATCCGCAGACATTTGCCAAAGGTGCGTATTTCAATCCCGCTTTGCACCCACGTACTAGAGAGTATTATCTGGTTCGAAATACCCTCGAAGGGTACATAGAACTTCTTGGAGAGCACGCGTGGAAGTTGCGTCCGTGGATTCAGGGATATTATGTCAATACAGGGGATATGACCGAACAAATTGCAGCCGTATACGACTCGGGTCTTTGTGGATTTACCGTATGGAGTGCGAGTAATTACTATCAGCCGCTCTATAGTTCTCTCCCGCATACTTCTGTACCCAGTCGGTGCACTATACGAGAGAACGTGGCTTTGGCTATTGAATAACGTTTGGGTTCACTGAAACCTAGAATTCGAACCCGTTCTAGCGCATAGTGTTTGCCCTCTTTGAGATTCCACTTTTCGTTATGATTTACCTTCGTCGAACTCTTGTATCAATAGTCGTTGGATCTTTTGTGATTGCTCCGACTGTCCGAGCAATACAGAGTGTGTTCCTTCTGGTCAGTGCTACTCCTGTAATCCCATAGATGAGGGCCCTAGTTGTCCAAGTGGAACTACAGGCAATAAGTCTGATTGTGAGTCACAGTGTCCGAGTGACGGTATCTGCATAGAGGAGAGTGGATGCTTTAGTTGCGTGGTAGTCAACTGCCCAAGTGATACGTTTAGAGACGTGTGTCCAAGTAGCTGCAGTATTGGTTGTGACGTTGTGGGTGAGCAACACGGTGTGCAGTGTTTCCAGTGTAAGCAAGATTGCTCTACGGTTTGTGCAGAGAATGATTACGGACCTGCAGACACCGACCACTCCGATTCTATTCTTTCCGAACTCAATGGATACAGTTGTGTTTCTGGTGCCAATATCAGTATTCAGACAGCGACGATCGGAGACTGTAGTTGCATAGGGCAGTACAGCCTTACCGTTGATACCACACCTCCGGTGTGTGCAGGAACTCCTTGTGGAGATGTTGTATGTGGAGGTTCTGCCCGTTGCCCAGGAGGGCCGAACGAAACGATTACGGTAAACTGCAACTGGGGTGGATGGGAGAAACTGTAGAAACACCAGTTCCGTCCTGTTATTGTATAAATTATTTATTCAATATATTCATGAGCCTATCCTCAATATCATAGATCACCTGTTGAAACTCTGATGTCCCAACGATCCTATTAATCTGATACAGCCCTCCAGAGAAGATCAAATATCCAAGTACGATAAAGATTACTCCAGAGACCAGCGTTGTAGAGTGGATCTTCCATGTTCCAATGGTGACCTCTTTTCCCTTCAAAACTTTCCAAACCTTTCCGTTTTTTGGAAGCGTTTGGAGTACGCCAGAAAGTGCAACCAGTGGGATACCAAGTCCTATTCCATAACTCATTAGCAGGAGTCCTCCTTGCACAGAAGATTGCAGCTGTGCCGCTAGGGCGAGAATAGCCAGCAAGATTGGTCCGACACAGGGAGTCCAAGCAAGTCCCAATGTGCCACCAAAGAAAAATGCACTGAGAGCGGTTTTCGGTGTGTCCATTTGTATGCCAATGCCTTTGAATCCTTTTCCAGAGAGCATCGCTATACCTGCGATGATTATTATTGCACCACTGAGCTCGGTGATCATTGTGAGTTTTCCCCGAAGCAGTACTCCGATAGCAGATGAAGACATTCCAAGCAGTGTAAACAGTACAATCAGTCCTGCGAGAAAACTGGTCGTCATCAGCAGTTGCTTTTTACGATCGGTCTGGAGCATCGCTGCAACGTAAGCAGGAAGGATTGGAAGAGTGCATGGAGAGAGGAACGATAAGAGGCCCGCCAGCATCGCTATCGCGAAAAGAACAAGTGGAAAGAGGAAAGTGGAAGAAGAGTTACGAGTTACGAGTTGCGAGTTGGTAGATGGGACAAATACGTTGGGTTGGGCAGCTTGTGGTAGGGGATCGGTATAGACAAAGAAGTTCTCCTGACCTGCTACATCGATCAATGAGATCTCTTCACTGCGTTCTTCGTAGACTCTAATCAAATCATCATCCAGAATCTTTTGTGCGCAGAGGTAGATAAAATATCCATCATCCATAAAAGGGCTAGATCTACTGAGGATTCCCATGGTTTTCATGGCTGCACTAAAGTATCTCAGGTCTGAGGTTTCCTGGCACAGATTCAGCATCCCATTTTGTTCGTTGGGTTTATCAAAAAGCCTTAGTTCTGCAGTGTTATAGAGTTTGGTATCACGAGAATTTCTTTCGAAGAACCCTCCTCCAAACCAGTCGTAGTTATTCCGTAGTACGTAGTCGGCGAGGCGTACAGCTTCGAATTTGTATCTCTCATTGTTGGTGGCGTTGTATCCATCCATGAGGGCTACGAGGAGTGGGCCACTATCAATAATATTCCCTTGCACACCTTTTTCTCCTTCTGGTGAGAGGAAGTGGTAGGGGCCATTTTCATCGATCATTTCTTCAATAAACAGATCCAAGGATTTTGTTGCCATAGTTTCTATCTCTTTTGATCTTCGAATGGTCGCAACATCAAACATGGCGATGATGGCGTCGGCGTTCCAGTCGGTATATTTTGTTTTTTCGACCCGTAGCTCCGTAGGGTCACGATCGACTTGGCCGAAATAGACGTGTTCTGTGTAGGCATCACTATCCCCATAAAATCCTCCATTTTGGTCGTCATAAAACCAATTCTTAAAAAACTCTATTGTCTTATCCGTTACTTCTTTTGCGAGAGGAGACCTCGTTGCGTCGTTGAGTCTTGCATAGAGCTGTAAGAGTTTTGCATTATCGTAGAGCATCTTCTCGTAGTGTGGTGGTGTGTAGTTTCTTGTAGTTCCATAGCGATGAAATCCTCCGAATACAGGATCATATAAATTGTAGTTCGTTTCGATCTCTTCGATTTTTGTGTACTGACCTTCGAGTGTTTTCTCGACCATCTGGAGCCACTGTTTATCATTTGATTTAAGATATTGATCCAAGAAGGCCATGTGCATTCTGGGTTGCGGAAACTTTCGCCCTTCTCCAAACCCTCCATATACTGGGTCAAACCTGCGTTTTCCTTGGTCAACATATAGACGATTGAATGTTGCCAAGCCACTTGCGTTTGGGATTCTTGCTTTGGTTTTTTTGTACTGAGGTACATCAACAGACGTAAATGCACCTTGATTGACGTATCCCACAGCTCCTATGAGGTTTTCTAAGAACGTAGGGACAGGGCGAACCCCAGAGAATCCCCAGATACGTTCCCGACTCGGTGTCATCAATGTAGAAGAGGGCCAACCTCCTTCGAGATACTGACGGGTAAGATCTTGTCTCTTATCCGCATCGACATAGATGGGAATGTAATTTTCGTTAATATAGGTATAAATCTCTGTATTAAACAGATATTCTTCACTTTCGAGCACCTGACACCAGTGACACCACGAAGGCGCAGTGAGGAGCATATAAATAGGCTTATTTTGCTCTATGGCTTCGTTAAAGGCGTCTGTTCCATAATTTCGCCATTCAATAAGGGGTTTGAGTCTTTCTGCTTCCTCGTAGGAGTAGTGATCCCTGGCTTCTACGGATGGGATAGCGACCAACAAAGCTAAAAGTAGAGAGATCATGCTTGTATCATAGCAGAGACCCTATACACTCTATTGGTAAGCTTAGTTTTGATGAGGTAGAAATGCTTCTCCCAGGGTTACGGTTACATTTCTACTTTTTTACTCCACAACTATATGGAGACAGGTGTTATCAAGAAGCTACTCAATGGCTTCGGATTTATTTCTCGAGAAGGCAGCGATGACCTTTTCTTTCACTCAGCAGATCTTGTTGACGTGCAGTTCGACGAACTCCAAGAGGGAGACGAACTTCAGTTCGAGGTTGGTAGCGGTCCAAAAGGCCCTAAAGCTGACAAGGTTTCAAGAGCAGGATCTGGAGAATAATTCTCTCTGAACTTTTAAAAGGCACACTGGCGAAAGCTCGTGTGCTTTTTTTATGAGAAGGATAACAAGAAGCGGTCAAGTTATATGACTTCTTGATTCTTTGGTGTAATGCTACCCTTGACTATAAATGAAGCCATTCATACTTCAATTTCGATACGTTGCTTTATCTCTTTTTTTAACAGGGCTTATTGGTCTTTCTTTTCATATGCGAACGGCACCAATTCGTGGTCAGGTTGGTGTGCCCATAGGGGCCCCAGGTGGATCTGGACCTGTAGATACCCGATGCCAACCTCAATGTCCTGAAGATGCAAATGGGGACAATCTCCCTGTAGATACAATAGTAGGTGTGGGAGAAGCTTGTGACAGAATAATCTGTTACAAAGATTGGAATTGTATAACGGCTGTAATTGCTTCTTGTGCAGATTGTTCTCTGCATGATCCGGACGACCCCGACAAGTTTATCAAGGAGTGCTTGTGTGAAGGTGCCGAAGAAAGTTGTGCAGACCCCGCGGATTGTACATGTAATGGAAGTCTTTGTGCTCCTGGTGATACGGCTGCTCCATGCAACAGAGAATGTGATCAAAATGATGATACTTCAGCTAGATTTGATACGTGTTATGTGGTAAATGTCAATGGTAAGCATGTTATTCGTGGGTCGTATGTAGATAATCTTGTTTGTCATCGACCGTTTGGTGCATCAGGCTATACTTGTACGTTACCCCGATCCGGTGTTACTTCTGGAGGAATGATGGGTGGGCAACAAGGTGGGCAACAAGGTGGGCAACAAGGTGGGCAACAAGGTGGGC